>USEZ01000020.1 GCA_900553775.1 uncultured Slackia sp.
TCTATCTTGCCTTTCGGAAGCGGATAGGTGACGTCGCAATCGGGCCAGCCGGCGCAGCCGATGAACATCGAGCGCGTCTTCGACGAGGCGCGCAGCTGCAAGTCTTTGCCGCATTTCGGGCACGGGCCGACGTATGCGTCGGCCGCCACGGCGTCGGCCAAGGCCTCCTTGACCTCTTCTTGATGGGGCAGCAGCTCGTCAAGCACGTCATGCAGGATGTCGCGGGACAGATCGACCACGTCTTTGCGCGATTTCTCGCCCGAAGCGATCTTGTTCATATCCTCTTCGAGGGTCGCCGTCATATCGGGGCTGGTGATCTGCGGAGCGAATTTGCCGAGCGCGTCGCACACCGCGATACCGAGCTGGCTTGGCTCGATCGGGTCGTTTTGGACGTATTTCACGGCGTAAAGGCGTTCGATGATGGCGTGGCGCGTGGCCTTGGTGCCAAGACCGAGCTTCTCCATCTCCTGGATGAGCTTGCCTTGGGAATAGCGTGCAGGCGGCTCGGTCTGCTTCTTCATGCACGTGGCGCCGCCGAAATCGACCGATTGGCCCTCGGAAAGGGCGGGAAGCTGCTCGTCTTTTTTCAAGCCGTACGGATAGATGCCGCGGAATCCCGGCTTCACCAGCACGTCGCCTTTGACGGCGAAGGGCTCTTCGTTCACCGAAATCGTCACCTTGGTGCCCTCGACCACGGCCGGTTCGGAAAGCGTGGCGAGGAAGCGGCGGGCGATCAGATTGTAGAGCTTCCACTCGGGCGCGCCCAGCTTGTCGGGGTCGGCCGCCGCCGTGGGATGGATCGGCGGATGGTCGGTGGTTTCTTTCTTGCCGCGGGTGGCCGCAAGCTTGCCTTTCGCCAAAAGCTCCTGGCAATACGGACGGTACACCGCCACGTCGGAGAGCTTCTTGACCGTGCCTTCCAGATCGAGCGATTCGGGATACACCGTGTTGTCGACGCGCGGATAGCTGATATAGCCGTCCATGTAGAGGCTTTCTGCGATGCGCATCGTGCGAGCGGGAGAAAGCCCTTCGGAAGCGGCCGCGGCCATCAAGCTCGTGGTATTGAACGGCACGGGGGCCGCCACGGTGCGTTTTTTCTTCTCGATGGCGGACACGACGCCGTGCGTGGCGCCGTCGACATGGGCCATCGCGGCCTGCGCTTCGGATTCCACCTTGAAGCGCGCCGTGGCATGGGGCGCCTCGAATCCGTCCGATCCGCAGGAGAAGGCGCCTTTGATCACCCAGTAGTCTTCGGGGACGAACGCCATGCGCTCGCGCTCGCGCGCCACAATCAGCGCAAGCGTAGGCGTTTGCACACGGCCCGAAGAGCGCACGTTGCCATAGCCCGCGAACTTCACGATCGTGAGATAGCGCGTGAGCACCGCGCCCCAGATCAAATCGATATCCTGACGGCTCTCGCCCGCCTGGGCCAGATCGTCGTCGAGCTCGACCAGGTTCGAGAACGCGTGTTCGATCTCGTCTTTCGTGATGGCCGAGTAGCGGGCGCGAAACACCGGCGCCGTGTCGTTGACTTCTTTCATGCACCCCAGCGCGTCGGAGCCGATCAGCTCGCCCTCGCGGTCGAAGTCGGTGGCGATGATGACCGAGTCGGCCTTCTTCGCGAGGTTCTTCAGGGAGCGGATGATCTCCTTCTCCTTGGGCAGCTTGTTGATGGGCGCGTACACGAGGTACGGCAGCGCGTCCATCTTCCACGCGCCCATCTCCACGCCGTCGGCCTTAAACGGCTTGCGCTTCGTTTTGAACGGGGGCTTCGGCAGGAAATCGGGAATGTCGGCGGCCACGATTTCGCCGTCGGCGGTCACGCCCTGCCATCCGGTTGATTTCTTATACACGATGGACGGCATGAAATCCGGTTCGAGGATATGGCCGCGCAGACCGATGGTCACCCACTCTTCGCCGCCGATCTGAAACCGATAGACGGGCGTGTTGTAGACCTTGTCGGCCTTCGGCTTGCCGACGCCGAGCAGATCGGCGATCTTTTGGGCGGCGATGTTTTTCTCTGTGACGACCAGTTTCACGGTGTTTCCTCCGATACGGCCAGATGCGTTTTCTGCCTCCAGGGTGCGCGGTTCGAACGAACCGGAAAAGTTTCAACGGGCCGATAGCATACACGATTTCGCCCGATGCGGAGAAACGCGCCTCAACCTTCCAGGGAAACGCCTCCTAGCCGTGCGGTTTCGCACGACGCATGGCGGGAAGGAGAAAGACGGCGCACGCCGCGACGCCCGCGATGCCGACCAGGGCGCCCGCAGCACCCACCCACGACACCGAAACGCTCGCGCTCACGGCGCCTCCGACGGCCGATCCCGCGCCGATGCCCAGATTGAAGATGCCCGAGAACACCGACATGGCGACCGCTGCCTCGCCTTCGGATGAGAACCTGAGAATCTCGGATTGCAGCGACACGTTGAACGCCGTGCCGCATGCTCCCCACAGCATGCACAGGGCCGCCACGCCCGCGGGGCTTGCCGACGCGGGAAGCATGCAGGCCGACGACACGGCGATGCCCGCCAGAACCGTCAGCAAGAACGCCGGCCGGCGGCGCCCCTCGTACAAACGGGCGAACAGGACGCTTCCCGCGATGCCCGCCACGCCGAAAAGCGAGAGCGCGGCCGTGATGAATCCGTCGGAAAACCCTCCGACCTGCTGCAAAAACGGCTCGATGTAGCTGTATCCCGTGTAATACGCCGTCGCAATAAGCGCGGTGACCGCATAAACGGCTGCAAGCACGGGGCTTTTCAGCAAGGCGGGAAGGTCGCGCGCCGAAAACCGCTCGCCTGCGGCAAGGCGCGGGAACACGAAGAACAGATACGCCAGCACGGCGAACGAAACGACCGCGATGCAGAGAAACGTCATGCGCCACCCCAGCGCCAAGCCCACGATGCGCCCGAGCGGCAATCCGCAGATCATGGCGACCGACGAGCCGGCGACGATGACGGACAACGCCAACGAGCGACGCTCGGGCCGCACCACCCTCACGGCCGCAGGCGACGCGATCGACCAGAACACCGCATGGGCGCAGGCCACGCCGATGCGGGCCGCCATGAGCGCGCCGTATCCGGGAGCGACGGCCGAAAGCACCTGGCATGCGCCGAAAAGCGCCACCAGGAACAGCATCAGGCGTCGGAAACCGAAACGCGAAGCCGCCACCATCAGCGGCAAAGACAGTAGGCAGACCGCCCAGGCGTATGCGGTGATCAGCGTTCCCGCCTGCGATTCGGCGATGCCGAAATCGGCCGCGATATCCACCAGCAAGGCGATCGGCATGAATTCGGATGTATTGAAAACGAACGCCGCGACGGCGATGCCCGCCAAGGGCAAGATTTCCTTCGTCGTGGAAGCGTCGGCCATATGCGCCTTTCCTGCCGTTTCGGTGCCCATACCCATAATGCGCCGGCCACGGTTCGAATCGCTCGGCGCGAAGCGCGATTATACGACAGGAACGGCAGCGGCAAACATGCGCCTACGCGGCCTTCGGCCCTTCGCCCCCTTCGGCCATCGAGCAGAACAGGCGGGCCATTTCTTCGGGAGATTCTTCCATGCCCCCTTCGAGCCAGGCCACATACACGCTGAACAGGGCGCCCGAGAAAAACGAAGCGCGGTAGCGCGACGCGCCGTCGTCTGCCGACGCGCGCATCCGCCCTTCGACATAATCTTGGAAAAGCCCTTCGTAGATGCCCGTGAAGCCCGTTCGGTGAAACCTGAGCAGCGGCTCGCGATACTGCAGAAAATAGCGGAACGCGCGCAAAACGCCTTCATAGCCGCCGCATTCCCCTTCGATATCGCTCATGCTCCGCCCGAAATCGTCGATGATCATACGGCCCGCTTCGAGAAGGACCTCTTCTTTGGAGGAGAAATTGCGGTAATACGACGCCCGTGCGACATGGGCTTCGGAAACGATGTCGGTGACGGATATATCGGAGAGATTCTTCGACTCAAGCAAGCCCACCACCGCCTTGATGATCCGCAGCCTGGTTTCCCTATTCGCCTCGACGCGCTTGTCCATCGTCCCGCCTCCGTTCGAGCCATTCGATCGTTGCCCTTTTGTAACACACCTTGTATTGCCGCATACCGAGCGACTTCCTAAGATAGGCACAATATGAGACATTTTGTATCATGCAATTCCATCGACCCATGCATAAAGAGGACGAAATTATGATGATCGTCACCGACACCGCGTCGGACATCCTTGAAAGCGAGGCGGCCGAGCTAGGCATCAGGCTCGCGCCGCTCGATATCGCCTTCGGAGACGTGCACTGCTCGCGCAACACGCCCGCGATGCTCGACGAGTTCTACCGCCTGCTCACAACCTCCGACGAATTCCCTAAAACGAGCCAGCCCGCGCCCGATACCTGGCTCGGCCTTTTTCGCGAGGCCCAGGAAAACGACGAAGACGTGCTCGTGCTCACCATGACGTCGGATATATCGGGCACGTACGACTCCGCCTGCATGGCCGCGCGCCTGTCGGGATACGAAGACCGCATCGCCGTGGTGGATACGCGCCAGGCGATCATCTGCCAATACATCGTCGTGCGCTATGCGGCGGCGCAACGCGATGCGGGCAAATCGCTGCGCGAGGTTGTCGAGCTCGTGAACGAATTCACCAAACGCGTGCATGTGCACGGCATTCTGGGAACGCTGACATATCTGCGCAAGGGCGGGCGTATCCCCGCATCGGTGGCCACGATCGGCAACCTGCTTAAAATCAAGCCCACCATCAGCATCCACGACGGAGAGCTTGTCAGCCCCGCCAAGGCGAAAGGCACGGCGGCCGCGAAACGAATCATCTGGAAAGACCTCGAAACGGCGGACCTCGACCCCGATTGGCCGGTGTATTTCCCCTACACCAGCGACCGCGCAGCGGCCGAGAAATTGCGCGACGAAACGGCGCAACGCTTCGGACTCGATATTGAAAACACCCGATTACGCCAGGTCAGCGGCACTATCGGAGCCCATCTTGGCCCAGGCGCCTTCGGGTTCGCCTATGTGACGAAGGCCTGAATCGCGCCGGCGTCGAAGCGCACGTTCGCCTCGACGCCCCGGCCGCACGGGCTCGTCGCACAAAGACGGCCGGTGCCAAAACGCCGCAGAATCGAACATGCGGGCCCCAGCGTATTCGCCGGGGCCCGCATGCATGAAGCCATTGAAAGATATCGCCCGGCCTGCAAGCATTCGGAAGAAGGCTTGCAGGCTTTTTTGCCGAGGCGTTTTATTCCTGGATGCTCTTGTAGAACTTCGCGTCGGCGAACACGTCTTCGATGGTCTTGCCGTCGAGCCATGCCAGACCGAGCAGGTCGTTGAGCGTAGCGACCAAATCGGAGCAATCGGTGAAGTGCCCTTTGTCGTTGAGCTCGGAACAATCCTGCGCACGCCAGTATTCATCGGTGTGGGTGAGATAGTACGTCTTCTCGCCGACCTCCATGAACACGCGCGTATTCGCACGGAGATAGTTCGCGAACTCGTCGAACGAAGCCAGCTCGAGTGCCTCCTCAGCTTGAACTCCCATGGTTGCTCTCCTTCCGACTCGATGAACGGCGTCCCCTTGCGCCGTCGGTGTCATACTATGCATCTTACTATAACGGCCGGCGCATCCATCTGCGATTCTTCCCGCTCTGACGCCACGCGCCCGCGCGAAGCCGGCACGGCCTTTCCGTACATCCGCAAGGCACGCGACGAAAAGAATGCCGCGAGAAAACGCCGAAAAGGCCGCGGCCCCTTCTCGACGCGCGCCGCGACTCCCGAAGGGCGACGGAGCGCCTTTCGCCCGACAGGCGAGCAGGAACTAGCCCAGCACCTCGGCGCAGATGCGCGCACCCTCGGCGGCGTCTTTGGCGTAATAGTCGGCACCCACCATCTGGGCGTATTCGGGCGTGAGAACCGCACCGCCCACGAACACCTTCACGTCCGGCGCCTGCTCGCGCAACAGCGCGATCGTTTCCTCCATGCCGCGCACCGTGGTGGTCATGAGCGCCGAAAGCCCCACCAGCTTGATGCCATGCTCCTTCACGCAATCGAGCACCGCCTGCGGATCGACGTCGCGACCGAGGTCGTACACCGTATAGCCGTAGTTTTCCAACAGCATGCGCACGATGTTCTTGCCGATGTCGTGGATGTCGCCTTTCACCGTGGCCACGGCGACCGAGCCCTTGTCGGCGACCGCGGTTCCTGCGCTGCGCCGCCTGATCACGTCGAATCCGGCTTTCGCCGCCTCGGCCGAGGCCATAAGCTGCGGCAGGAAGAACGTTCCCTTCTCGAAACGGGCGCCCACCTCGTCAAGCGCGGGAATAAGATGCTCGTCGATCACCGCCATGGCCGTCGCGCCCTCGTCGAGCATGCGCTCCACCGCCTCGGATGCGGCCGATTTGCGCCCTGAAATCACGCAGTGACGCAGGCTGCCCGCCTCGCCGTCGGAAGCGCTCTGCGCCGCGGCGGACGGCGCCTGCGCCTGCACGGGCTGTGCCGCGATCGTCTTGCCGGCATAGCCTTCGATATAGCGGGCGGCGCCTGTATCCTGGCCGCACAGCACGCGCCAGGAATCGACCACTTCGCGATAACGCTGCGAAAGCGGATTGAGAATGGGCATGTCGAGACCGGCGGAAAACGCGGCCGACAGAAACGTGGCGTTGACCACCTCGCGCAACGGCAGGCCGAAGCTCACGTTGGACACGCCGAGCACCGTGCGCACGCCGAGGCGCTCTTTGACCAGCGTGATGGCACGCAGGATTTCAACCACTTCGCTCTGATTGGTGGAGGCGGCCATGACCAGACAGTCGATCAAAACGTCCTGGCGCGGGATGCCTGCGGCCTCGGCAGCGGCCACGATGCGTTCGGCGATGGCGAAACGCTCCTCGGCCGTGGGCGGAATGCCGCCCTCGTCAAGCGTCAGGCCCACCACCGCGCAGCCGTAGTGCTTCGCGATCGGCAAAACGGCCTCGAGGCTTTCCCGCTTACCGTTCACCGAGTTGATGATCGGCTTGCCCGCATACACACGCACGGCGGCCTCCACCGCCACGGGATCGGACGAGTCGATCTGCAGAGGCAGGCCCGTGACGCCCTGGATTTTGCCCACCAGATCGACCAGCACGGCGGCTTCGTCGATTTCGGGCAGACCGGCATTCACGTCGAGAATGTCGGCGCCCGCTTCGGTCTGGGCGATCGCCTCGTTGATCACGTAATCGAAATCGCCCGAGCGCAGGGCCTCTTTCAGGCGCTTCTTGCCCGTGGGATTGATGCGCTCGCCGATCGTGGCCACATCGCGCCCCTGCAGCACCACGGCTTGCTGGGCGCTCGTCACGCTGCACAGCGGTTCGGGCGAAACGCGCTGCGGACGACGGCCGGCCACGATGCGCGCGACGCCTTCTATATAGGAAGGGTCGGTTCCGCAGCAGCCGCCCACGATCGAAACGCCCGCGTCTACCATGCGCGCGACGCTGCGCACGTAATCGTCGGCCGCAATGGAAAATACGGTAGCGCCGTCTTCCACGTGCGGAAGGCCGGCGTTCGCCTGGACCATCACCGGGCAGGTTGCCACGGCCAGCATGTCTTCGACGATCGGCTGCAGCTCATCGGGGCCGAGCGAGCAATTCACGCCGAGCGCGTTCACGCCGAGTGCCGACAACGTGAGCGCCGCGTTTTTCGGGTCGGTTCCCAAAAACGTACGGCCGTCTTCGCCGAAGGTCATCGTGGCGAACACCGGCAGGTCGCAATGCTCTTTGGCGGCGAGCACGGCGGCCTTCGTTTCGAGCAGGTCGGCCATGGTTTCGATCAAAACGATATCGGCGCCCGCCGCGGCAGCCGCCTCGACCTGCTCGGCGAACAAGTCGTAGGCTTCGTCGAAGCTCATGGTGCCGAGCGGCTCGAGCAAAGCGCCCGTCGGCCCGATGTCGGCCGCCACGTAGCGCGCACCCGACGAACGCGCGCAACGCACCGCGGCGGCGAATATCTCGGCCACCGAGGCGGCGCCGTCGAGCTTGTGGGCATTCGCCCCGAACGTATTGGTGGTGACCACCTGGCTTCCCGCTTCGACGTAGGCGCGATGGATGGAGGCCACGCCCTGCGAATCGGTCAGGCACAGCATCTCGGGAAGAGCCCCCGCTTCAAGCCCCGCGGCCTGCAGCATGGTGCCCATGGCGCCGTCGAATACGAGGTATTCCTCGCCCGCCAGAACGCGCGCAAGATAGCCGTCGGCCGTCTTCAAACCGCGGCTTCGGTCGGGCAAGGCTGCGTGGGAGGTTATCGGTAGCATGGGGTTCCTGCCTTTCGCAAGAAGCAATGCGCGGCGCATGCGCAGCCGGCGCAGGTTCGTTTCGTATGCGCCTGCGGCTCGTCGAACAGCCCGACGAACGCCGTGACGCTTTTCACGGGAATGAGCAGGTCGCTTTTCGTGACCGTGATGCCGAGTTTTTTGTCGGCGGAAAGCGCCCGCACGAGGGCGGGCTGTATCGAAAGCGGCAAATCGCCGTAGCCGGGGCTGAAGCGCCAGTTCGTATGCAGCCCCGACGCGGCGGCCTCGGCCACGATGGCCGCCTCGCAGGCATCGGCCGCGCATTCGACCAAAGACGAGCCCGCCGCCCCGAACACGAGCGCATCGAGCGGGCTTTTCGCCTGCATCTGCCGAGCGGCGGCCTCGTTGGCAAGCCCCAGGGTGCATGCCATGACGGCGCAGGCGCGGGCGCCGTGAAGGTGCTCGCGGATGGCATCGCCTTCCAGCAGAAGAGAGCTGCCCGTCAAATGCACGCCTTCGGGCGTTTCCTCGACGGGGAAAATCCGGTAGAGAAACGACGGCTTCGACATGCGCTCGCACGCCTCGATCAGCTCGTCGATCCGCTCGTCGAGCATGCCGTCGGTGGCCTGGCCGGCGTATCCCAGATAGCGCAGGGCCTCGCTTTTGTCGACGCGGTAATCGGGCACTAGGACACCGCCCCGCACGCACGAAGGGCCTCGCACGCCGCCTGCGCGATGGAGGGCTGGTTCATGGTGTAGACGTGCAGGCCGTCGACGCCCGCCGCGGCCAAGCCCTCGAGCTGTTTGCACGCGTATTCGACGCCGGCGGCGCGCAGGGCCGCGGGGTCGTCTTCGTAGCGCGCGAGCAGCTTGATGATCGGCGAAGGCAGGCTTGCGCCGCACATGAACACCATGCGCGAAATCTGGGCTTTGGAAAGGAACGGCATGATGCCGAAGGTGATCGGCACCGTCACGCCGGCGGCGCGGGCGGCGTCGAGGAAACGAAGCGCGCAATCGTTATCGAAGAACAGCTGCGTGACGAAGAACTGCGCGCCCGCGTCTTGCTTTTCTTTCAGATGGCGAATGCTCGCGTCGAAATCGAGGCAATCGATATGGCCTTCGGGATAGGCGGCCGCACCCACGCAGAAGCCCGCCTCGCGCACCACGGGAATGAGCTCCTTCGCGAAATGGAAGTCGTTCGTGGTTTTGCCGGGAACGGCATCGCCGCGCAGCGCGAGCACGTTTTCGATGCCCGCCTCGCGCATGGAGGAAAGCACGGCCGCCACGTCGTCGCGCGTTGCGCCCATGCAGGTCAGATGCGCCATCATGGTGAGGCCGAAATCGTCTTTCGCCATGCGCGCCACATCGATCGTGCGCGCGCTGTTGCCGCTACCGCCCGCCGAATACGTCACGGAGACGAACGCCGGGGAAAGCGGCGCCAGCTCGGCGGCTATGGCATGGGCCGCCTCGACGGGAAGATCGCCTTTCGGCGGGAAGATCTCGAATGAAACGGGAAGCGAATCGTTGTCGAAGAGTTGCGAAATCTGCATGGGTGGTTCCTTTCTCATCGACCACCCATTGTAACGTTTCGGCG
This sequence comes from uncultured Slackia sp., assembly GCA_900553775.1. Taxonomy (GTDB): domain Bacteria; phylum Actinomycetota; class Coriobacteriia; order Coriobacteriales; family Eggerthellaceae; genus Slackia. The sequence goes on from USEZ01000020.1 coordinate 9,839, forward strand.
CTACGGCGCTTTAGTCTGCGATAGTATGCGAAACAGAGTGGAAACATTCGCGGAACAGCGGGTGGAAGGCAAGAGGCCGAATGCCAATGAGCGAGCAACGGGAATCAAGCGCCGCGGCAACGCGACCCCTCCATGCAACGAAAGGGTTTTTCGTTGCATGGGAATTGGAACGAATGGAACGAAAGCTATCGAGAATATCTCACGGAACGACCGGCCCCGACTTTTCGGACCACGCCCTTCTCGGTAAGGTCACTTAAAACGCGCAGCACCCTCCCTTTCGACATGCCAGCAGAGAGTTCGATTTCGGCACGTGAACGCATGACGTTCTTAGGCAACGCCTCGAGAACCTTCCGTTCATCGACCGAAAGGCCCGCTGCCGCCTCGGTCGGCAAAACAACCGTAACCGTGGAATTGCGGATAATAAACCGCGGCGACACATCAAGGGATCCATATGCTTCCCTAATTCGAGGAATGCCCGTTCCAAAACGCTCGATATGCCCCAGCCTGAAAAACACATTCGCCACAATGGGATTGCGCACAACGGAAACCCCTCCGGCAAGATACGCCTCTTCGGTCGTTCCGTCGGGCAAGCCGCCTGGAGACGTCACCTCGATGCGATCAGCGAACATGCGAATGTTGATGTTGGCATTCACATCCCAGCACCGATGAACAAGAGCGTTTGCAATCGTCTCGCGAAACGCCTCTCGCGGTATGGATTCTCGCTGCACGCGCTCAAAACCGACGATTTCTTCGTAAGTGTAATAATCGTCGAACGCCTCCATTGCACCGCGCAGCTGAGCGAGCACCGACTGCTTTTCAAACATGCGCCTCGATAAAATAATGTTGGTATTCTCACCGAAACGCGCAATGTCTATTCCCAAAAACTGATTCGTATCGGCCAAAAGAGCAGCCGCGTTGTTGTAAGCACCCTGCGGCGATTTGAGTTCCAGAGAAATCAGCGCATTCTCGTCGAGCTTCGTGATGCCCATCTTCCGAACCAATTCGCTCTCAAGATAGTCGAAGGTGAATTCCTGCCGAGCCGACTCAAGCGCGTCGAACGTCATATGAGAACCCGCAAGGATCAACCTTGCCAGCTCGGATCGATCGACTTCGACCGTGGAAGAATCGGCTCTTCGGTAGGCTTTGCCACTGCATAAATAGGGCTTCGATTCTCCTTCGTAAACCGCCAGCGTTACCAAACGACGATTTTCGTCGATCGATAGCTCAAAGCGAGGCACGGGCGACAAGGAATCGTTTATGGCATTTTCTATTTGCAGGCAGACCTTTTCGGGGTTCTCGTCGAGGCCGACCGCATTTCCGTCATCATCGATGCCGAAAATCACACGACCACTTCCGTAATTCGCATACGCGCTGACGGTTTTCAGGCACGTCTTCGTAAACCTCTGCTTGTATTCCAAGTCGAACGTTTCACGCATGGCCCCGTCCTTTCGTCGTGGATTTGCGACGATTATAGAACGAAAAGCTTTTTCGTTGCAGAAAGAATAGAACGAAAACGGTTTTCGTTCCAGAACGAATGGAACGCAAATGGTTTTCGTTTCAAAACGAACGGAACGAAAAACACCGCGCTTCCCCGCTATACGAAATCCCCCGATGCGCGGTGAAGCATCGGGGGATTCGGGAAGCACTTCGAAATTATGAAAGCAACCGCTCGATCCGCAGGCAGACCGCTAGCTTGTCAGCTCGGCATAGAGCTTGAACAGATGCGCGACGATGCGTTCTTCGTCGCCGTTGAAATCAACGCCGTAGGCAGCCTCGACCGCCGCATCAAGTGCCTGATGAGCAGAAAGCAAATCGGCAGGCATCTTATCGGGGTCGTAAAGATCCGCGAGCGTTTTACCGGAATGCGCCGCACGAGCATCGAGCACCGCTTGCGCACACGCCTCGATACGAGAACGAACTTCGGGCGCGACCGCATCTTCAACCGGAACGTCCAACGTTTCGCGCGTGACACCGGGCCAGACGAAGTTGTTGTAGACCACGCCGCCAGAGTAGCGATAGCGACTTTCCAGCCTCCCGCACACCGTTCGCATCCATGCATTGTGGAATTGGGAATGAAGCACACCGAAGTGATAAAGCTCGGCATCGGGAATAAGAAATACGAGATCGCTGCAGAACGTTTCTGGCCCAATAAAGCCCATCGGAACGTAAGCGCGCCTCTCCGAGGAAACTTTCGGAACCAAAACTGAATTGCCCTTCGGCATATTCTCGACGTGATAATGCGTTGGTTTTTCGGCGAGCTTCTGCGTTGGCTTGCTGCTGCTCGCTAGCCTAAACTGACGAACTGCCTCGATACGCTCTCGGCAGAGAGGCAAGGCGTCGAGTTCGGCCTCCGTTGCGTCGCCTAAATATAAGATGCTGCGAGGCCCTCCGTTAATGAATTCCTTTGAGCCGAGAAATGGGTGCATGTATTTTGCGGCTCCGGGCTCCTTGACCAGAAATTCTTCGCGCTCTGCGTCCGTAAAGATATAGTTACCGCCATCAATGGGCTTGTTCCCGATTCCGATTGCAGGCACATTGCAAAACGGCTTCTTTCTGCTCCAAATAAAAGAATCAGGCGCAGGCGACAAATAAGCGTTAATCACCGCAGGATGCGATGTGATTGGCCCATCATCAGGCGAGACATGATGAAAGAGCGTTTTCCTGGCGACGCCACATTTCGAAAATCCTACAACGATGACGAATACATGCGCCTGTCCGCTCGCCTCGTTACGCCATCTAAACGTATCGTACGCAAAATCAATACGCACGCCAGCGTTATACACGGGCAACCAAACATTTGCGACTTGTTCGCCCTGACAGATTGAGTTAGTCGAAACGAAAGCGGCACGCGCATAAGGCGACATATATTCGGCAGCCTTTATATACCAACCAGAAACATAGTCGACGGTTCCACAGTTCTTCGACCCATGAAAAACCTCCGCAAGATCCGCGCGCTGGGAATCGCTTTGCATCTTCGCCCCGTAGAACGGCGGATTACCGCAGATGAAGCTACACTGCTCGGCTAACAAGATATCGTTCCAGTCCATACGCAGGGCATTGCCTTCGTGGATGTTGCCGTTGCTTTTCAGCGGCAGGAAATCGAACGGCTGCAGAAGAATCTCGCTCGTCTCCTCCATCATCTGCTCTTCGGCGATCCACAGCGCCGTTTTCGCAACGCTTACGGCGAAGTCATTGATTTCGATGCCGTAGAGCTGGTCGATCGTCACTTCGATAGGCGTAGTCTCGTCACCGAAGCCCATGCCGATTTGATCGCCCTGCAGGCTTTCAAGCACGCGGTTTTCGAGCTTGCGCAGACTCAGATAGCTTTCCGTCAGGAAGTTGCCGCTGCCGCAAGCAGGGTCGAAAATACGTAGGCTGCCGAGCTTTTTCTGGAAGCGCTTCAGCTTGATCCTGCGATTCCTCTCTACCTTCTCGCCTTCGATTTCGGCAAGCTCCGCACGCAAATCGTCCAGGAACAGCGGGTCGATGACTTTATGGATGTTCTCGATGCTGGTGTAGTGCATGCCGCCCGCACGACGCGTGGCGGGATTCAGCGTGCTCTCGAACGCCGCACCGAAAATGGTGGGGCTGATGCCCGACCAGTCGAATTTCTGCGACGCCTCGAGCAGCAGGTCGAGGCGAATATCATCGGTGAACTGCGGAACTACGATGTCGTCGTTGCCGAACAACCCGCCGTTGACGTACGGAAATGCCAGCAAGGCGTCGGGCAGGTACGGATCGCGCTGCTCAGCAGGCGTATCGAGCACGCGAAACAGGTCGACCACCGCCTGGCGCATCTGGTCGGCGCGGTAGTCCTTCAAATAATTCAGCACGGCGTCTTTCTCGTGCATAAGGCCCGAGTCTTCCGCGTACAGCAAGAACACCAAGCGCACGATCAGCACGTTCAGACTGCGCTGCTCATGAACGTCGGTTTCGATGTTCTTATATTGCTTCGAAAGCTGCGTGTACAGCTTGCCCACCAACTCGCCCGCCTGAACCGACAGCTGCTTTTCGCGCTCGATGCGGGAATTCTTCGCATCGGTAAGAAAACCGAGCAGATGCAACTGCTCGGGCAGTTCGTCAAGAGCGAGCGAAACATACTCCTCCTGGCGCTCTTTCTCCTGGTCGTAAATGCGGAACTCATCGAAGTTGCACGTGATGATCCAGCGCGGTCGAATGGAGAACGGCAGGTTGTCGGCATACCATTTCGCCTGATGATACGGCGTTTCGGAACCCGCCTTCTTGCTGCGTACGGTAGCTTCGTCAAGACCGATGCCGCGCCCCTTCATCTCAACCAGAACGCCCATGTCTTCGTAGAACACGTCGATCTTGCGGCCTTTGACCTTGCGCTCGAATTCAAGCGCATGCGTGGCGTTTTTCAAACCGTAGACGTCTTGAAGCAGCTCGATCCAAAACGACCGCGAATGCTCCTCCTCCACGCACGGAAGCGCACGCCAGCGCTCGACAAACGCCTTCGCCGCACGCTTCTGCTCCGTAAACGAAATGCTCATTCCAACCTCTTCGTCTTCACCGGGTCGCTCGCGAAACCATCTGTTTCGGACTGCCGTATTCCCGATTCTCTCTCGCCGCAATGCCCGCCGCCTCAGCCTACTCAGCCGAAAAACGCAGGCAGCAACGTTTCCGCTTCACGATTATCCGTCCAGTTCATCCATCGTGTAGACAGAATAGCCTTCGTAGCGATAACTGGCGTCGATGCCCTTCATGTAAACCTGGCGATCATCGATAGCATCGGTAAGCGCCGATTTCAAAAGCGCCTTTATTTCCGTATCGCGCACGGGGCTGCGCTCCATAGCAAGCAGATAATCCTCCTTGCCGACGCGGCTCCAATCGACCACGCGGCCCAATTCCTTCCTCAGAATAACATCGAGCCAAATCCGCGTGCTTCTGCCATTTCCCTCACGAAACGGATGGGCTACGTTCATCTCGACGTATTTTTCGATTATCTCATCGAATGTGCCCTGCGGCGTTTTTTCAATCGCTTCAAGGGCCGCCGAAAGATACATAACCGGCGCAAAGCGGAAGTTGCCTTTTGCAATATTGACCGTACGCATCTGTCCGGCGAAATCGTATACATCCTGGAAAAGATGGCGGTGAATGGCGCACAGTCCCGCAGACGTTCCCGCCTCCGAAGAATCAAGCAAACCCGCCTCGAACAGCTCTCGCGCGCGCAGCTTCGTCAAGCGCTCTTCTTCGTGCGCAAGCTCGACCTCGCTCGTGATTCCCAACTTGTTCTCAAGCATCGACGCATCCCTTCATGACAACAAATCCCAAACGGAGAAAGAACGCCGCTCAATACGGCCGCGCCCTACAGCACGCGGCCTACGTCTTGGCCGGCGCGGCGGATGCGCAGGATATCGCGTTCGTGCAGCTCGAACGGAACCGTGAACGAATAACGCTCCATGGTGCGGTTCGCCACGCCCACGGCCACCAACGTGCCACCCTCGCATGACGGATCGGGACCGACCAGGCGGCCGATGCCGTCGCGCTCGATATCGCTCAGATCGGTTTCGGGCGCCGCATGCCACCGCAGGTTTTCCACGCGCACCGTGCGTACATCGGCATCGGGGCTGATCACTTCGAGCTCTTCGCCTTCGAAGAAACGGTTACGGCACAGCACCTCGGCACGGAAAAGCGCATCGCCCTCGGCCGCGCAGCCCAGCACACGTGCCACCATCTGATGCGAGCGGGCGTATTCCACCGTCCCCTGGTTCTGGCCCGGGTCGCCGAAATAGAACCCCGTCGAATAGGGCCTGTGGCTCGTGGTTTCAAGCTCGGCCTGCCACGCATCGGCAGACGCGCCGTCGAGCACATGGCGATACGCATTCACCGTGGACGCCACGTAATAGGCGCCCTTCGCGCGGCCCTCGATCTTCACGCTGTTCACGCCCGCATCGGCCAATTCCTGCAGATGCGAAAGCATGTTCATGTCGTTCGAGCTCATGATGAAGCTGCCGCGGTCGTCCTGTTCGACCGGGAAATACTGCCCCAGGCGCGTTTCCTCCACCAGCGCGTATTTCCAACGGCACGGCTGCGCGCAATGCCCCACATTGGCGCCGCGGCCGGCCAAGTGGTCGCTGATCAGGCAGCGTCCCGAGTAGGCCATGCACATGGCGCCGTGCACAAAGGCTTCCAGTTCCAGCTCCGGCGGGGTGTTATCGCGGATCTGGGCAATATCGGTCAGGCTCAGCTCGCGCGCCAGCACCACACGCTTGGCGCCCAGGTTGTAGGCCATGGTTGCAGCAGCATAATTGGTGATGCCTGCCTGGGTGGAAAAATGCACATCCACATCCGGAGCATACTGTTTGGCAAGGCGCAGTACGCCAAGGTCCGCAATGATAAAGGCATCCACCCCGGCTTCGGCCGCGTCCTTGATATACTGCGGCAGCTCGGAAAGCTCATCGTTGGTGGGCAGGTTGTTCAGGGTCAGGTATACTTTTTTGCCGCGAGCATGGGCAAAAATGCAGCCATCATGAAGCTCGCCAATGGTCAGGTTGACCGGTGCGGCGCGCATACCAAAGCGCGGCAGTGCGCAGTATACGGCATCGGCACCATACATGACGGCATATTTCAGGGCTTCAAGGCTGCCGGCAGGCGACAGCAGTTCCGGACAGGACAACATAAGATAACGGCTCCTTTGTTCAGTGAAGTTCAGCTTTTATCAGCCCCAACCGGCGATGATGCAGTTCTGATGGTGTTCGTCTGCCGTTTTGGCATAGAAATATTCGCCAGGGTGGTCGCCGTTCGGGTTGCCGGTAACAAAGAAATAATAGCCTTCGTCCAGATATTCCTGGTCGGGATTCAGCGCGGCGGCAATGGCATCAATACCGGGATTGGTGATGGCACCGGCGGGCAGGCCGCTGATGCGGTAGGTGTCGTAATGAGCAAGCACATCATCCGGAATAGCACCCTGTTCCGGCCAGCCGTAATAAACGGCGGTGGGCGAATTCCACAGGTAGTTATTGTCGCTATCGTTCATGATATAGCTGCTGGCATTGGATTCCAGCTTATGCTCTGCCCACTGCGGGTCATCGGATTCCAAACGATTGTGGAAGCAGGCGGAAACCTTGGCGTCTTCTGCGGGCATACCGGCTTCTTCCTGAATAAAGCTGGCCAGAATGACAACATCATTCATTGTGGTGCCCTTTTCGTTGATGGTATCCCACAGGTCGGAAGTTTTGGCGTCGAATTCCTTATAGAAGGTGTTGACGTAATTATAGACCGAGTCATCGGTGAAGAACTCGTAAGTGTCCGGGAACAGGTAGCCCTCGCACTTCATCAGGCGGCCTTCGGTATCCGGAATGGCATTCCAGAAATCATACTGGCTGAAATCGGAACCATCCTCGCCGTTGGCGCAGGCAAGGAAATCATCCACCGAGCACAAGCCATTTTCTTCCATCTTCTGGGCAATAGCAACGGCTGTGTAGCCTTCGGGGAATGTGATGGTAATGGTCTTGCGCTTGACCTGCTGCACGCTGAGGGTTTTCAGGATCGTGTTATAATCCATGCCGGAGCGCAGGGTGAAATCGCCATACTGCAAACCGGAAGCGCGGCCGCTGTATTTGGCATACAGCTTGAACAGCCAGTCATACTGGATGACGCCATCCTCTTTCAAAACGTTTGTGATGTCTGCAACAGTGGAACCCTGTTCAATGGTAACGGTCTGCTCCGGGCCGAGTTCGCCGTTGCCGGCAACTTCGCCGTAGAACTGGAACACTTTCCAGCCGCCGATGCCGACGATAGCCAAAATGACAACAAGAACCACAAGCCCAATGGGAAAACGGCGGCGGACGGGTTCATCATCGTCATCCTCTGCGTACTCGTCTGGACCTTCGGCATCTTCGTACAGGTCCTGCGGGTCAGGATCAGGCTGTACCGGGCGCTTTGGTGCGGGGGCTGGCGCAGCATGATAAGCCTGGCGAGGCTGCGAGCCCTTGTCCTGGGAATCACCACGATTGATTTTCATTCCAAATCTCCTTTACCAGGCAGCAGAACTGCCCTGTTTCACGTATGCACGGTCTTACAGCAACAGGCGGAAATAAACGTCCGTAACGGGGAACGGCTGCCCAAGGTAACAAATCATGCCGTAACCACAGCGCCTACCCTCGCCCAGGTACAAAAACTGATTTTCCGCCAGCAGCAGCCGTGCTTTGGTCAGACCGGTATGTTCCCGCGCGGCCTGCAGCAGAATATCAGCCGAATGGTCGTTATCGGCCTGCAGCTCCATAAAAAGCAGCTCGTCCTTTTCCTGGCAATAGAGGCCGTAACCGCGCTGGTTGGAAACAATGGTCATACCGCGGCGGTAGAGCCGGGTGATCATGGTGTTCATGCTGCTTTCCGGCAGGGCGATGCAGGCGGGCTGGTAGCGCATGCGGGTGTCGATCAATTTGCGGACTGTCAGGTTATCAAACTCTGCTCGTGCCCACAAATTGTGTTCAATGGGCTTGCGGATGATGCGCAGCGGGAAGCGCCCCTGAAAATTCAGCTGGGAAAACGCTTTTGCGGCCCGCGTGCTTTGCGGTGCCGCCACAGCGAAATCACACCCTTTGGCGGAAAAGGCGCGCAGGCAGGTTGCCAGCAGTTTGGGCATCAGCCCGCGCCCCTGCAGGGACGGATCCGTTGCCATGCAGCAGAGCCATACGCCGTGGTGGTGCCCGCATTCCACTGGAACCGCACCAATCATGGCGGCCGGGATGGGCTTTGCACCGGGGGCCGGGTCCCGGGCAAGGATCAGGATATTATCCAACCCCACAATTCCACAAAGCCAGTCCAAAGCATCCTGGCGGGTTCCGCCATACGTTTTGCGGCGGAACGCAACCATCTGCTCCAAATCAGCTTCCGTTGCTTTGCAAAGCATGTTCTATCCCCTCCTTGCCGTATTCAACGTGTGGCTTTTGCTGCCAACGGTTTTAGCTCAAAATCCGCTCCAGGTATGCCATCACTTCGGACTGAATGTCCTCCGGCGTGCGGATGGTTTTCTGGCCGTCTACCGTTGTGGTACACTCAATGCGGTGCCAGCCCAGCTTGCGTGCGCAGTATTCAGCGGCGGCGCGGGAACGGGCCAGGTATTCGGTATCGCGTTCCTGAATATCTTTTTTGCTTTCATCGCCGTGGTAGCGCTGCGCAATCAGGCGCTGGCTGACATCGGGATCAACCGCAAGGTATACAACCGCATCCGGCGCAGGCAGGCCGAGCTTTTTGTACTCGAACTCAAACAGCCACTCCAGAAAACCATCCCAGTGCATCGGCGGCAGTTTGGAACATTGGTGAACAGCGTTGGAGGTGGTGTAACGGTCAGAGATGATTAGCCCATTCTGGCGGTAGACATTGCCCCACCTGGTTTTGTAGCTGGCAAAGCGGTCAACAGCATAAAACGTTGAAGCTGCATAAGCGTTCACGTCATCCGGGCGCTGGCCGAACTCGCCGGAAAGATACATCTTGACCAGTGCGGAGGACGGACTGTCATAATCTGGGAAGCTGATTTTCAGTGGGTCATACCCTTTGCTATGCAAATTCTGGCAGGCAAGTTCTGCCTGTGTGCCCTTGCCGGAACCATCCAGGCCTTCAAAAATAATCAGTTTACCCATGGTTTTCAGCCTCCTGTTTCAGTGTTGCATATTTATCACGCACGGCGTTCTGCTTGCCGCAGCACATACCGCCCTCCGGGCAGGGACCCGCCAGGCAGCGGGGACCAGCTGCGGCAAAAACATGCGGCGCAAGCGGGTATACAAGGCGCAGCATTTCATCGGCAACGGCGCGGATCTCCCACTGGGCACGGTTGCAGCAGCGCAGGTTGAAAAAGTTGTTCAGGCTGCGGCAGTTCATGGTCATTACCATTTTTGTCTCGCAGGCGTTGGGCAATACAAAGCGGGCGTCCTCGTTTGCCATTTTGCTGGCTTTGGCGCGGGCGTTTTTTTCCGGCATGCCCTGCTCCATCAAGGTGTGGGTATGCTTTTCTTCCAGTGCTTTGACCAGCTCCAGGTAGTGTTTGGCGTCGGCGTTCATTGCATCAATAAAAGCCGCTTTGGCCGCAGGGGCAGCCTCAATTTCCGGGGGAATCACATAACGGAAATCTTCCAGCCGCACATAGCGCTGGCTCTGCACACTGAAACTTGCAATGCGGTGACGGGTGACCTGTGCCAGAAAGGTGCGGGAAACGCCCTCAATGCCAAAGGTAAAGCTGGCATGTTCAATGGGGCTGGCGTGGCCGAAGTCATTCAGCTTTTGCAAAAAGGCTGCGGTCTTTTCCGGTGTTAGGCCATCCAGCAGGGTTTCGATATGTGCATCAGAATAGCACAGCTTGGCGGCTGCGGCAATGGTCTTTTCGGGGTCATTGGTGTGGGCGATCAATGTTACAAGCATGGACCCGTTCCCTCTTTTCCTTTTTTATCAGTGGTTTATTCTTCGCTGGTCAGCTTGGTCAGCGGGGCGTAATTGGCCATTGTTTTTTTGATGCCAACGCGGTCAAACTGGATTTCTACAATACAGTCCCCCGCAACCGGCGTTACTTTCAGCACCTTGCCGCGGCCAAACACCTTGTGGTCCACAAGGTCCCCGGCTGCAAAGTTGGCGGCCTTTTTGCGTGCGGGTGCGGCGGGCGCAGTGGTAACGCCACCGCCCGCCGGAGCAACCGGAGCACCGGAATGATGGTTGACGCGGCTACTGCCATACCCGGCGCCAAAGCTACTGCTTTGGACCGTGTGGCGGCCGCCGGGGTAGTTCGGGCTTTCGTGCCCGCCGGAAGCAAACCCACTTTGGAAGCCGCCGGCATACTTGCTGCCAAAGCCGCCGCGGTTGTATTCACTGTTCAGATACCCGCGGGAAGCCCCGGAGTATCCGCTGCGCCCGCCGGGAACATTGGTGCTGTAGCTGCCGTACCCGGCGCCAAAATCGCCGCTGTAAGCAAGCTCTGGGCTTTCGGTTTCGTCCATCACATTGGGGTCAATCTCATCCAAAAAGCAGGAAGGCGGGTTGCGGCGCGTCTGGCCGAAAATCATACGGCTGCGGGAGGAAGAAAGATACAGCTCTTTCTTGGCGCGGGTAATACCGACATAGCACAGGCGGCGCTCCTCTTCCATTTCTTCCTCGCTGTAGCGAGCAAGGTCACCGGGGAAAACGCCATCCTCCATACCAATGATAAACACATACGGGAATTCAAGGCCCTTGGCGCTATGCATCGTCATCAGGGTAACGGAATCAGCATCTTCATCATAGGAATCAAGGTCTGCAATCAGGGCAACTTCTTCCAAGAAACCGGAAAGGGTTGCGTCTTCCCCGTTCTGCTCCGCATAAGTCTTTACGGAAGAAATCAACTGGCCCAAGTTTTCCAGCCGGGTCTCGCCCTCTTCTTTCTGCGCTTTCAGCATGGCTTCGTATCCGGTCTTGCGGATCACTTCACCGGCAAATTCATCCAGCGGAAGGGTGACGGAAAGATCACACAGTTCACGGTACATGGAGTAAAACGCGTTCAGCGCGCTGGCGGCACGGCCCAGTGCGGGATAAGAAGAAGCCTCCCGGATGATCTCCATCATCGGCACGCCGTTGGCGGCGGCCAGTTCCCCGATCTTATCAATGGTGGTGGCACCAATTTTTCGTGCAGGTTCATTGATGATGCGGCGCAGGCGCACATCATCGCGG
>USEZ01000021.1 GCA_900553775.1 uncultured Slackia sp.
CGTGGCGCTCGGCGGCGCCGTCGTGATCGGCTTCTCGCTTTCGGGCGCGCTGCAGACCGTCCGCGACGCGCTTTCCGCCGCCAAAGGCCGCCTCGTCGACTTCGTCCGCGAGAAGCGCGCGCGCAAGCACGACGACGAGCAGACCGCGCTCGACGCCCCCGCGTATCCGCCTGCAGGCGAGCCCGAGCCTCCTGCGCGCATCGTGCGCAAGCCCGATCCCATCCCGCGCGTTCCGCGCGACCTGTCGCGCCCGCGCCGCGCGTCGCAATCCCTCTCCACCCAGGTTCTCGGCGCGCCGCGCGTCGCCCAGGGCGGTCCCTCCACGCTGTCGGTGGATATGTATTGGCCGTCCGACTATGCGTATGACGAAGCGCGCGCTCTCGCCGATGAGACGCGCGCCTACGAGGCGAAGCGCACGCGCGTCCTCGGCGTCGAAGACCCGCTCGACGAGCGAGGCATGATGAGCTTTTCTTCCGACGGGCGCGCCGCGCGTGAAGCCGACGACGAGGTCGAGGCGCCGCCCGCGCCGAACGATGCCCTGAGGCCGCCCGATTGCAGCGCGCCGCCGACGCGCACCGTTTCGTTCGCGCCGGTTCCCGCACCTGCGCCTGTGCAGCCCGAGCAGGAACGCACGCGTTCTTTGGCCCCGCGTCCGGCGGCCGAGAAAAAGCGCATCCTTCCCTGGGAGGACGAAAGCGAGGGGGCGGGCTCGGCGCTTGCCGCCTTGCAGGAGCATGCGCCCGCGCCTGTGCCGGAGCCCGACATGCCCGCCAAAACGCGCAGGCTGGAGCGCAACGCGCCCGTCGAAGCGCGCGAAACGCCCACGCTCGCATCGGCTCCCGAGCAGATGCCGCCGCTGCCGAGCGAGAAGCCCGCGCCCAAGCCCGTGGTGAAGGCGTCCGCGAACGTGCGGGGAGAAAGCGCGCAGGGGCAGGTGCGCGAAGGTTTCGTCCTGCCCGCATTCAGCCTGATACGCCATAGCGAGCATGCCGCCGAGGCCGACGAGCGCGAGCTGTCGGCGACGGCGGGGGAGCTGCAGGGCACGCTCGAAGACTTCAACATCATGGCGAAAGTGGTGGGCTGGGTCGCAGGCCCCACGGTGACGCTGTTCAAGGTCGACCTTCCCAGCGGCGTGCGCGTCAGCCGCATCATGGCGCTGCAAGACGATATCGCGCTCGCGCTCGCAGCGCCCGGCGTGCGCATCTTCGCGCCCATTCCCGGCACGAACCATGTCGGCATCGAGGTGCCCAACAAAGTGCGCCAGAACGTGCTTTTGGGCGACGTCATCAAAGACGCGAAGGGCTCGCCGCTTGAAATGGCCATCGGCAAAGACGTCGAGGGCCATTCGATCGTGACCGATTTGGCGAAGATGCCTCACTTGCTGATCGGCGGCACGACCGGATCGGGCAAGTCGGTGGCCATCAACGCCATGATCATGTCCATCCTCATGCGCGCCACGCCCGACGAGGTGCGCTTCATCATGATCGACCCCAAGCGCGTGGAGTTCACGCCCTACAACGGCATCCCGCATCTCTATGTTCCGGTGGTCACCGAGAACAAGGAGGCGGCGAGCGCTCTGGCCTGGGGCGTCGCCGAGATGGAGCGCAGGCTCAAGGTCATGTCGAAGGCGGGCGTGCGCAATATCGGCCAGTACAACGCCAAAGTCGACCAGGGGGTCTTCGACGATGCGGACGATCCGCAGGCCGAGCCCGCCAAGAAGATGCCCTATATCGTGATCATCATCGACGAGCTTGCCGACCTCATGATGAACGTCGGCAAGGAGGTGGAGCTTTCCATTAGCCGTATCGCGCAGCTTGCGCGCGCGGCGGGCATCCATATGATCGTCGCCACGCAGCGCCCTTCGACGAACGTGGTCACAGGTCTGATCAAGGCGAACATCACCAACCGCATCGCGTTCAACGTGGCGTCGGGCATCGACTCGCGCGTCATTTTGGACACGCCCGGCGCCGAGAATCTGATCGGCCTGGGCGATATGCTGTTCAGCAAGCCCGAATACGCCAAACCCCAGCGTCTGCAGGGCTGCTTCGTTTCCGAGGAAGAGATCGAGGCCGTGGTGGAGCACCTCAAAGAACAGGGAGAGCCCGAGTATCATCAGGAGATCTTGCAGACCAACGTCATCGGCCTGGGCGCGTCGATGCCCGACGGATCGGGCGGCTCTTCGTCGTCGGACGATCCGCTTTTGTGGGAAGCGGCCGACATCGTGGTCGCAAGCGGGCTGGGGTCCACCTCGAACATCCAGCGCCGTTTGAGCGTGGGCTATTCGCGCGCCGGCCGTATAATGGACATGCTCGAAGAGAAGGGCATCGTCGGCCCGCCGAACGGCAGCAAACCGCGCGAAGTGCTGGTCGACGCAATGGAACTTGAAACGCTCAAGGCATTCGAATCCCAGGATGCCGCCGAAGGATTCTAAGGAGGAGAGGCGTGGACGAAATGAAGTTCGGCGATGTGCTGCGTCATGCCCGTGAGCAAAGCGGAGAAGACCTCGTGTCGGTCGCGCGTCGCATTCGCATTCGCCCCGACATTCTTGAACGGATCGAAGAATCCGACATCGACTCCATGCCGCCCCGCGGCTATTCGCGCAACATGATCAACGCCTATGCGCGCTATCTCGGCCTTAACACCACCGAGGTGGTGAAGATGTATCAGAACGCCCAGTATCGCAGCCAGGTCGAGCATGCGCGCGAGAACATCAAACCCGCAGGATTCGATATGCCCTCGTCGCGCCGCGCAGCCGTGCTCGACCGCGCGCACGATGACGAGCGCGGCGGCACGGCCCGCCGAAGCGCGGCGCCTTCGGGCGCTTCGGCATCGTCGCGGAAATCCTCGAACGGATTCGACGACGTCTTGTTCGACGACATCGACGCGGCCATCGCGCCGCCGAAAGACTCGGGCAATCGCATCGGCGCCGTGCATGTGGGGTCGTACAACGCATACGGCCAGGGGCTTTCGCAGCGCAACGCGCGTCGTTCGAGCGATGCGACGCGTCGCATCGAGCCGGTGGACGATGTGCGCCGCCACGACGGGCGCAGCACGCATCGCGCCCGCCGGTCGAGCATGCCGGAGGAGCACTACACCAATCTGTATGCCGCGCCGAAAAACATCGGCGTGCAAACGTCGGGCTGGCGCGACAAGCTCCCCTTCGTCGTGGCGGGCATCGTGGTGCTGCTGCTCGTCGTTGTTTTCGCGGTCTGGGCGAACGGCGTCGGCCGCGCCCAGGACCAGGAGCCTGCGGCGGCACCGCTCAATATCACGGGGCTTCCGGGGTCGTCTTCAAGCGACGACGCCGCTTCCGATGCTTCCGAGGGTTCTGCGACGTCCGACGCGGCCGCCGATGCGGCCGACGCTCAGAAAGAGGCCGATGCCGCCAAGGCCGCAGCCGCCGCTCCCACCAAGACGGTCATGGCCTACGACATCCCCGAAGGCGTCACGACGTATTTCGAGGTGTATCTCGACGGCAAATACGTCGACGGAGGCGATGTGACGGGGCCGAAGACGGGCTCGTTCGACGTCACGGGCGCGTTCGAGTTCCGCGTCACGCCGCCCGATGGCGTTACCCTGACCCAGGACGGCGTCCAGGTGCCGCTCGAGGCGGGCTCTTCGGGAATCGCCTCGGTCGAGGTCGATTTCGCCGACGTCTTGGCGAAATGGAGCGAGGAGCATGCGGCCGCAGCCGACGGCGCGACGGACGCCTCGGGCGATTCGTCCGCTGCGGGAGATGCCGCATAGCATAGGACGCTTTTCCACGGGTGCGCAACGCCGCGCCCGTTTCATCGCCCTCTCGGCCCGGCGTGCGCGGCCGCGCCGAGAGGGCCGGTCGCTTCTCGGGCGACGCCCGATTGCCTTCATATTGCGAGAAAGGTTTGCACATGGCAAAAGAATCCAGCTTCGACGTCGTTTCCACCGTCGATATCCAGGAGGTCGACAACGCGTTCGGCCAGGCGAAGCGCGAGCTTTCGCAGCGCTACGACCTGAAAGACTCGGGCGCCGAGATATCGCTTGACAAGGCGGGCCGCAAGATCGAGGTGTCGGCTCCGAGCGATTTCGTGGCCAAGCAGGTCATCGACGTGCTCGCGAGCAAGCTCGTGCGCCGCGGAATCGACCTTCATGCGCTGAAATGGGGCGATCCCGTGCCGGCGGCCGGTCAGAGCGTGCGCCAGACGGGGCAGATCGTCGAAGGCATCGACAAAGAGACCGCTTCGAAGATCAACAAAGACATCAAGGCGCAAAAGCTCAAGGTGAAGGTGACCATCGAAGGCGACAAGCTGCGCGTGTCCTCTCCGTCGCGCGATGCGCTCCAGGAGGTCATCGCGTTTCTGAAGGGCGGCGACTACGGTCAGCCTCTTCAGTATGTCAACTACCGATAGCAAGGACGGTGCTTTCGTGACCAACATCGACGTCACCGCGATGCACTGCGACACATCCGCGGCATCGCCTTCGGTCTGCTTCGTCACGCTCGGATGCGCGAAAAACGAAGTCGATTCGGCCGAGATGTCCAAACGAGCGCTCGCGGCGGGCTTTTCTTTGACCGAAGACGCATCGGCCGCCGATGCCGTGGTGGTGAACACCTGCTCGTTCATCCAGGCCGCCACCGAGGAAAGCCTCGAAACCATCTTCGACATCTGCGGCCTCGAGAATTTCGAGAACGGCTCGGCGAAGCTTATCGTGGCGGGCTGCATGCCCGCCCGCTACGGCGCCGACCTCGAAGACGAGCTGCAAGAGGCCAAGGCGTTCGTTCCGTGCAGCCGCGAAGACGACATCGTGGAGGTGCTCTGCGCGGTCCTGGGCGTGCGTCCCGTCGCGCCGTCCGACGATTTCGCGTCGCCGTATGCGCAAAGCCCCGCGTCGTATGTGAAGATCAGCGACGGGTGCGACCGCTTCTGCAGCTTCTGCGCCATTCCCTACATCCGCGGCCGCTATCGCAGCTTCCCGCTCGACGACGTGCGCGCCGCCGTGGCCGAGCGCGTCGCCGCAGGCGTGCGCGAAATCACCCTGATCGCCCAGGATACGGGTCGATGGGGGCAGGATTTCGAAACGCCCGACACGACCGCGCATCTGCTCGACGTGCTTGCGACGGAGTTTCCCTCGACGTGGTTCAGGCTGATGTATATCGAGCCGCAAGGCGTCACCGACGAGCTGCTCGACGCGATCGGATCGCATGACAACGTCTGCCCGTATCTCGACGTGCCGCTGCAGCATGCAAGCAAGCGCGTTTTGCGGGCGATGAACCGCGCGGGGGATGCGGCGTCGCATCGCGCCCTGGTCGAGCGCATCCGCTCGCGCGTGCCGGGCATCACGCTGCGTACCACGTTGATCGCGGGCTTTCCCGGCGAGACCGACGAGGATTTCGAAGAGCTGTGCGCATTCCTCGAAGACGTCGAGTTCGATTACGTCGGCGTGTTTCCCTATTCGGCCGAAGAGGGCACGAAGGCGGCGATGCTCGAGGGCCAGCTCGAAGAGGCGGTCAAGATCGAGCGCGCCCAGAAGATCCGCGACATAAGCGACGCGATCGGCGAGAACCGCGTGTCCGCCCGCATCGGCGCCGATGTCGACGTGCTGGTGCTCGGGCGCGAAGAGGACGGCCAGCTGTACGGCCGCGCGATGTGCCAGGCGCCCGAGGTGGACGGCGTGGTGTATCTCGAACGCGGCGCGGTGGGAGAAGTCGTGCGCGTGCGCATCGTCGATACGCTCGTATACGAGATGGAAGGCGAGCCGACCGATGCGGAGTAACGTTTCGAAATCGGCCGAAACGGTGATGACGCCGGCCAACATCATCACCATGGTGCGCATCTGCCTCGTGCCCGTGTTCGTGGCGGCCATCATCAGCCCTTGGCCCGAATGGATCGGCTTCGCCGAGCTCGACGTATGGAAGTCGTGGATCGCCGCGGCCATCTTCGTCGTGATATCGTGCACCGACTGGCTCGACGGGTATTTGGCGCGCAAGCGCAACGAAGTGACCGATTTCGGCAAATTCATGGATCCTCTGGCCGACAAGATCTTGGTCACGGCGGCTTTGCTCGTCTTGATCGAGCTCGGCGCCATCCCGAGCTGGGTCGTGCTCGTCATCGTGGCCCGCGAGTTCATCGTGTCGGGCGTGCGCATGGTCGCGGCAAGCAAAGGCGAAGTCATCGCGGCATCGTGGTACGGCAAGTTCAAGACGGTCTTCCAGATGGTCGCCATCGTCTTGTTCGTGGTGAAGGAAAGCCCCGCCTGGGCCGACGCCTCGCCGGAGTTCTATACGGGGCTGTACGTCCTGAGCTGGCTTGTCATGGGCGTCGCATTGATTTTGACCGTGGTGTCCATGGTCGACTACATCTCCAAGGCGCGCCATTTGATCGGCTTCAGGCCGAAAAAGCCGCGCGGCGGCTCGGCGGCCGTCGAGAAGCCGTCGCTCGCCGAAAGCGCGATCGCGGCGGCCAAGGAGCGCGGGCTGCGCATCGGCACGGCGGAAAGCTGCACGGGAGGGCTCGTGTCCGCCGCGCTGACCGACGTGCCGGGGGCTTCGGCTACGGTCTGGGGCGGCGTGGTGAGCTACGCCAACGAGGTCAAGCACGCCGCGCTCGGCGTGTCCGACGAGGTGCTTGCCGCGTACGGGGCCGTCAGCGAACAGACCGCCTGCGCGATGGCGCAGGGCGCCCGCACGGCTCTCGGGGTCGATGCGACGGTTTCGGTCACGGGCATCGCGGGACCGGGCGGCGCCGTCGAGGGAAAGCCCGTCGGCACCGTATGGATCGGCTCGTCGTCGGCGGCGGGCACGCATGCGCGTCTCTACCGCTTCGAGGGCGATCGCGACGCCGTGCGCCGTCAAAGCGTCGATGCCGCGCTTCGCATGCTGCTCGAAGAGCTTGAAAGCATGTCGTAGGGCGCGCCGACCAAGGCGTTTTCGCCGGGGCCGTCGTCGCGGCGTCGTCCATGCTGCTTCGCACGTCGCTTTTTCGAAGGTCGGCGCCGGGTTTTCCCGTCGCCGGCCTTTATCATGCGCGCCCTCGGCGCCGAATGCGGCTTTGCGCCGTTTCGGCAGGCGCGATCCGGCACGCGGCCGGAATCGCGAGAGGTTTCGTCGCTCCGGCGGCCGGCTGCGGCTGCGAACGCAGCGTGGTTTTCACGGCGGTTCTTCCTGAATGCGGCCGGGTCGGCGTGGTTTCATGGAGGTGCGGATGCGGCGACGCCGGCATTTTTGAAGCACGGCGATTGACATGAGAACATCCGTTCGCAATAATGCTGCGGTACGCAATTCGTTATCGCACGGCCGATATCAAGGAGCACGGATGAATCAGGACAAAGAAAAAACGCTGAAGCTCACCACCGATCAGATCGAGCATAAATTCGGCAAAGGCGCCATCATGAAGCTCGGCGAAGAGGGCGGCAACCTGGAGGTGGGGGTCATTCCCACAGGCTCGCTTCCCCTCGATGCGGCATTGGGCATCGGCGGCGTTCCGCGCGGCCGTATCGTCGAAATCTACGGTCCCGAGTCGAGCGGCAAGACCACGCTCGCCTTGCAGATTCTTGCGGAGGCGCAGGCGCTCGGCGGCGTCGTCGCGTTCATCGATGCGGAGCATGCCCTCGACCCCACGTATGCGGCCCGTCTCGGCGTCGATATCGACGAAGTGCTCATCTCCCAGCCCGATACCGGCGAGCAGGCGTTGGAGATCTGCGACATGCTCGTGCGCTCGAATGCCATCGACGCCATCGTGGTCGACTCGGTGGCCGCGCTGGTCCCGCGCGCCGAGATAGAGGGCGAAATCGGCGATAGCAGCGTAGGCCTGCAGGCCCGCTTGATGTCGCAGGCTCTGCGCAAGCTTGCAGGATCGCTTTCGAAATCGAACACCACCTGCATTTTCATCAACCAGCTGCGCGAGAAGATCGGCGTGATGTTCGGCAACCCCGAAACCACGACGGGCGGCCGTGCGCTCAAATTCTTCTCGAGCGTGCGCATCGATATCCGTCGCATCGAAACGCTGAAGAACAAAAGCAACGAGTCCATCGGCAATCGCGTGCGCGCGAAAGTGGTCAAGAATAAAGTAGCTCCGCCGTTTCGCCAGGCGGAGTTCGACCTTATGTACGGCACGGGCATCTCGCGGGAAGGCTGCATCGTCGACATGGGCGTCGAAGCGGGCGTCGTGAAGAAGAGCGGCGCGTGGTACACCTGCGGCGAGCAACGTCTCGGCCAGGGCCGGGAGGCTGCGAAGGAAATGCTGCGCACCAATCCCGACCTGCGCGATGAAATCGAGGCCAAAGTGCGCGAATTCTTCGGCATTCCGAGCGCTCGTCCGGCCGACGAAAGCTAGCTTTTCGGCCTTGTCGTCCCGCATGCGCCTCGGCCGCCGCCAGCGCGGCGATGAGAGCGCATGCGAGCGCCGCCGTGCGGCGGCGATGGAGGAAAGCGGGCATCGCATGTGCGGATGCGCCCGTCGGGAAGGGGAAAGCGTGCCGATCATCGACGAATCGTTTCTTGCCGCTTTGGTTCGAGAGTCCGTGGTTGAAGAGGTGCCCGAACAGCGCGACGCGGCGTTCAAGAGAATCATCGGGCTTCTCGGCTCCCGCGACCGTTGCTCGTGCGAGCTTGTCGAGCGCCTCAAGCGTGCCGGCTTCGAGCACGACGATGCCGTTTCGGCGGTCGACAGGGCCGTTGCGTGCGGCCTGGTCGACGATGCGCGCTACGCGGACGTCCTTATACGCTCCCGCATAAGCCAGGGCAAAGGCAGGGCGGGAATAGAAGAGGAGCTTGCCAAGCTTCATATCGTCGCAAGCGACCTCGAAGGCTGGCCCGAGGCGTATTTTCCTTCGGGGGGCGTCTCCGAGGAGGAGCGCGCTCTGGAATTTCTCCGTCGCAAGCCTCCGCGGTCGAAAAACGTCTATGCGGCGGCATGCCGCGAGCTCGCCTCGCGCGGCTTTTCCCCCGATGTCGTCTTTTCCGCAGCGCGGCGATACGTCGAGCAAGCGGATAGGGTTTTTTGACGAAATGCGGTCGGTTTCTCCGACGTGTCGGTGTATCATGGCAAGAGCTTGAGTGTATTCGCATCGAATGTTCGGTGCTTTTCGATATAAACAGTCGCATATTGCATGCCCTTGTCGTTCCATGCGCTTCGCTCATGCCAGGTGTTTATGCCCGGCATTTTTTTATTTCCGGTACACCGATACATCGCTTTTGTTTGAATTCGAATGCAAGAAAGGGGAAACCGATGCCCGAATACATCTGGCTTATCGCCGTTGTCGTCGTCGCCGTCGCAGGCATCGCCGCCGGTTTCATCATCTCCCGCTACCTCGTCAACGCTTCGAGCAAGAAGGCCGCCGAAGAGGCCGAGCAGCTCGTCGCTTCGGCCAAGCGCCAGGCTGAAACGCTGCGACGCGAGGCCGTGGTGGAGGCCAAAGACGAGGTCTTCAAGATGAAGCAGGAGGCCCAGGCCGAAAACAAAGAGCGTATGCGCGAGGTGCGCAATGCCGAAAACCGCATCAATCAGCGCGAGGAAAGCCTCGATCGTCGCGTCGAAAGCCTCGATGCGCGCGAGCATCAGCTCTCTTCCATGCAGGGCCAGGTCGAGCGTCGCGAACGCGATTTGAAAAGCGCCATGCAGGAGGTCAACGTGCGTCTTGAGCGCGTTGCCGGCATGACTCCCGAAGAGGCTAAGAAAGAACTGCTCGACAGCCTTCGCGACGAGGTCACGCATGAAAGCGCGGCCATCATCCGCGAGGCCGAACAGCGCGCCAAGCTCGAGGCGGATAAGAAATCCCGCGAGATTCTAAGCCTCGCCATCCAGCGCGTCGCGGCCGATCATTCCGCTGAAACCACGGTGAAGACCATCCATATTCCCTCCGATGATTTGAAGGGCCGCATCATCGGACGCGAGGGTCGCAACATCCGTTCCTTCGAGCAACTCACCGGCGTCAACCTTTTGATCGACGATACGCCCGAATGCGTCACGATCTCGTGCTTCGATCCTGTTCGTCGCGAAGTCGGCCGCGTCACCATGGAAAACCTCATCGCCGACGGCCGCATCCATCCGGCGCGCATCGAAGAGATGTATGCGAAGGCCGAAAAGCAGGTCAATCAGCAGGTGCAGGATGCGGGCGAGCAGGCTACGTTCGACGTTGGCATCCACGATCTGCACCCCGAGCTCGTGCGTACGCTCGGCCGCCTTCGCTTCCGCACGTCGTTCGGCCAGAACGTGCTGAACCATTCTCTCGAGGTGGCGTATCTGTGCGGCGTCATGGCCGCAGAGCTCGGGCTCGATCCCGTTCCTGCCAAACGCGCCGGCTTGCTGCACGACCTGGGCAAGGCGATCGATCACGAGATCGAGGGTCCTCATGCCGTGATCGGCGCCGACCTTGCGCGCCGTTTCGGCGAAAGGCCCGAAATCGTGCATGCCATCGAGGCCCATCATGCCGATGTCGAGCCGAACAGCGTTCTCGACGTGCTCGTGCAGGCGGCCGATGCGGTTTCCGCCGCACGCCCCGGCGCTCGCAAGGAAAGCCTCGAAAGCTACGTGAAGCGCCTTGAGAAGTTCGAAGAGATCGCCAATGCGCATAAGGGCGTCGAACGCACCTACGCTATGCAGGCAGGTCGCGAGATTCGCGTCATGGTGGTTCCCGATCAGGTCGACGAGGCTGCGGCGGTGGTTCTGGCCCACGATATCGCCAAGCAGATCGAAGACGAGATGCAATATCCCGGCCAGGTCAAGGTGGTCGTCATCCGCGAGAGCCGCGCGGTCGATTACGCCAAATAGCAGATCCGAAAAGCGCGCCTTCCGGAAAAGGGGCGCGCTTTTTCATCCGGGCGTGCGCTTTTGCGCATGCCCGTTCGTTTTCCATGTGCGGCGGGAAAGGCGGGAGAGGACATGTCCGACCTGGACGCTTTCATCGACAAGGTCGTCGGGCCGGGGCGATTTCGCGTCGAGGATGACTTCGGCAACGGCTTCGTCAGGCTGCGCGTATCGGAGGCCGAGCGCCGTCAGGCCAAACAGGATATCCGCTGCGTCGAGGATGCGGTCGTCGAGATGCTGCGCAATGCGCGCGACGCCCATGCGAAAACGATCTTCTTGGCCATGTCGCGCAGCGGCGACAGGCGAACCATAGCCGTCATCGACGACGGCGACGGCATTCCGTCCGAAATGCAGGATGTCGTCTTCGAGCCGAGAGTCACATCGAAGCTCGATTCGTTCTCCGAGGACGAATGGGGCGTGCATGGCCGCGGCATGGCGCTGTACTCCATCCGGGAAAACGCCGAGG
This sequence comes from uncultured Slackia sp., assembly GCA_900553775.1. Classification (GTDB taxonomy): domain Bacteria; phylum Actinomycetota; class Coriobacteriia; order Coriobacteriales; family Eggerthellaceae; genus Slackia. The sequence goes on from USEZ01000021.1 coordinate 11,245, forward strand.
AGGCGCGCGTGTGCGCATCGCTTCCCGGGAAAGGGAGCGCGCTTCGCGTATCGTTTCTCGTTTCCGCCGTGAAAGAGCGCAAGGACCAAAGCACGCTGCCGACGCTTGCAAGCGACGGCGATCGACGTTGGATTCTGGGTCCCGGGCCGCGCAACATCGCCAGGGCTGCCGCCGAGTTCGCCCTGCATGCGCGTCATCGCTGCACGCTTTATTGCGGAAGCCCCGTGGAGGTGGCGGCAACGTTGCGTGCCTATGGGATGCGCTTTTCTGAGCCGTCCGCTATCGGGGCATCGCCTGCCGAGGATGCGCCTTTCGCAGCGCGGCTGTCGTTTTGCCGCGACGCGGTCGATTTTTCATCCTGCGCCGAAAAGCTCGGCCTTTCTGTTTCCCAGCGCAGCGCATATCGCATTCTGCAAGGCGACGTTTCGCCCCTGAAGCCTCTGCTCGGCATCCTGCGCGATGCGTCATCGGCACCCGGTTCCGTCGAGGAAGCTCCGTTTCCGCGCGATTGCGACGCGCGCGGATTGAAGATCGCCTCCGACGACCGGGAGGCATTCGTCGATGCATTGAAAAAAGCGTGGGCCCCGCTTGCGGAGGCATATTACCTCGATGCCGAGGTCGAACCTTCGGTGAGGGTTTCCCGTGATGGGGTGCGGGTGACGTTTCCTGCGTGCAAACAGCTGTAGTAGAATGCGCCTGTGTATAACCGCGTCCGCAGAGGCGCTTATTCGGTCGAGTGGCGGCTTTGCGGCCGACCTGCGAAGGAAGGCATGCTCCGAGACATCGAAGGAAAACCGCACGAGGATATTTTGAAGGTGTCGTCGAAATCTTCGGCGGCTTCTGTCGCCGACGCCATAGCGGACAGGGTCGAAAACGGCATGCGCGTCGAAATCCAAGCGGCGGGCGCCGGGGCGGTCAACCAGGCTGTGAAGGCGATCGCCATCGCGCGCGGCTTTCTCGCGCCTGTCGGAATCCGCATCGCCTGCATCCCGTCTTTCGCCGATATCGTGATCGACGGCGAATACCGTACGGCCATCCGTTTCGATATCGAGTCCGCACCGACGGACGAAGACCGTCCGTCCGATTGAAACGTCCGATTCCCACGACGGTGAAGGTGCGGCTTTTCGCGCCTTCTGAAAAAAGGAGCTGTCCATGCCTCATCTTTCCCAAAAGACGTTTTGCCTCTATACCTATGGCTGCCAGATGAACGAGCACGATTCCGAGCGCATCGCCGGCATGCTCGAGTCGCATGGCGCCGTCGAGGTCGACGCCATCGAGGATGCCGAAATCGCCATTTTCGTGACGTGTTGCATCCGCGAGGCCGCCGATGTTCGCCTCATGGGCCAGGTCGCCTCCATCAAGAACATTCCGCTGCCTGAGGGCAGCGCGCTTTCGAAGCGTATGGTATGCATCGGCGGTTGCATCGGCCAGCGCGACGGCGACGCCCTTCCCGACAAGCTTGCCCATGTCGACGTCGTTTTCGGCACGCAGAATATCGAGCGGCTTCCCTATTTGCTCGAGGCAGCCATTTCCGAGGGCGGCCATCACGTCGAAATCCTCGAGAAATCGGATACGTTTTCGACCGACCTTCCCGCCAAACGCGAGCATCCCTGGTCGGCATGGCTTCCCATCACGGTGGGCTGCAATAATTTCTGCACCTATTGCATCGTGCCGTACGTGCGCGGTCGCGAGCGCTCCCGTGCGCTAGAGGACATCGCCGCCGATGCGGCGGCGCTTGTCGCCGACGGGGTGAAGGAAATCACCCTGCTCGGCCAGAACGTGAACTCGTACGGGCGCGATTTGTATGGCGAGCCCCGTTTCGCCGATGTGCTGCGCGCCGTTTCCGAAACGGGCGTCGAGCGTCTTCGCTTCGCCACGTCGCATCCGAAAGACTTGACCGACGAGGTTATCGGGCTGTATGCGACGCTCGACAACCTGATGCCCTCGTTGCATCTGCCTGTCCAGTCGGGAAGCGACCGCATTCTCAAGGCGATGAATCGACGCTATACTGCCGAGCGCTACCTTTCTTTGATCGATGCGGTGCGCGAAGCGAACCCCGACGTGGCGCTTTCCACCGATATCATCGTCGGCTTCCCGGGCGAGACCGAGCAAGATTTCCAGGCAACCTACGATCTGGTGAAGCGCGTCGGCTATTCCCAGGTGTTCACGTTCATCTATTCGCCGCGAGAAGGCACCCCTGCCGCCTCGATGGCCGACGATACGCCGCGCGAGATCATCCAACGTCGCTTCGATTCTTTGGTCGACCTGGTGCAGGAGAACGCCTATGCGCACAACCAGCGCTTTGTCGGCCGTACGCTTGCCGTATTGGTGGAAGGTGCGTCGAAGCGCGACGAAAGGGTTCTCGTCGGGCACAGCCCGCACAATATCACGGTGCATGCTCCGATTCCCGAAGGGATGGATGCGGCGGCCCTCGCGGGGTCGACGGTCATGGTCGAAATCGACCAGGCGAAGGCATGGTATCTGTCGGGGGCGATGGTCCGTGCCTAGAAGCGAAGGCGCCGTTGCGGGGACGGCGCAGGCGGGCCTTTCCGGCTTCGCGATGGACCTGGCGCATCCCGTCGTTTGCATCGTCGGGCCCACGGCATCGGGGAAGACCGACGTTGCCCAGGCCGTGGCGGAACGTATCGGGGCGGCGGTCGTATCGGCCGACTCCATGCAGATCTATCGCGGCATGGATATCGGCACGGGAAAGATCGCCGCATCGCAGCGTCGTGTCGAGCATTTCGGATTCGACATTTGCGATCCCGGCCAGCCGTATTCTGCGGCGCTTTTCCAGGATTATGCCCGGTCGTGCTTCGCGTCGCTCGATGCGGCCGGCCGCCGAAGCGTCCTTGCCGGCGGAACGGGCTTGTATGTCCGCGCCGCTATCGACGACTATCGTTTCCCGCGCGGCGAACAGGAGGAAAATCCTGTACGCGAGCATTACGCGCGCGTCCTTGAAGAACGGGGCGCGCAGGCTCTTTGGGAGTTGCTCGACGAGCGCGACTCCGAAAGCGCGGCGCTCATCCATCCGAACAATACGCGCCGGGTCATTCGTGCTTTCGAAATGATAGAGCTCGAAGGAACGACGTATGCGCGCCAGCACGAGGGCTTTTCTCATATGGCGCAGTTCGTTCCCGCCTGTTTTTTCGGCCTTGCCGTCGATTCCGCCATCTTGAACGAGCGTATCGAATGCCGCGTCGACCGGATGGTGTCGGACGGCCTGGTCGAAGAGGTCGAGGCGCTGTGCAAGGCGGGCTTCGAAGATGCCCTGACGGCTCGCGAAGCGATCGGGTATAAAGAAATCGTCGCGGCATTACGGGGCGCATGCACGCTTGCCGAAGGAATCGAGCAGATAAAAACCGCGACGCGGCGCTACGCGAAACGTCAGCGCACGTGGTGGCGCAAGGATGCGCGCGTCAGATGGATCGATGCCGACGACGGGGATGTCGAACGCATGGCCGACGAGGTGGTCGGCATGCTCGACGGCCGCCCGATGCAGGGCGCCGTCGGGCGCGCATAAAGGAAAGGGGAGGGTCGGCATGTCGTTCGCCGATATGTCTCAGACGAGTTTTACCGAAGATGCCGAGCGGGCGATACTCGTGGGCATCGAGTACAAAGACGCTTCGCCGGCGGATGCGCGCTCGTCGCTTGAAGAACTTGCGCGCTTGACCGACACGGCGGGGGCCGCCGTGGTGGCCACGGCCACGCAGAAGCTCGATGCACCCAATCCGCGTACGTTTATCGGGTCGGGGAAGGCGGAAGAAATCGCTTCGCTGTGCCGCAGCCTTGCCGCCGATGTCGTCATTTTCGACGAGGAGCTTTCGCCGTCCCAGCAAAGCAATCTCGAGAAGGCCATGCCGAAAGAGGTCAAGGTGATCGACCGTACGGCGTTGATTCTCGACATCTTCGCGCTTCACGCGACGACGAAGGAGGGGCGCTTGCAGGTAAGGCTGTCCCAGAACCAATACCTTCTTCCTCGCCTGCGCGGCATGTGGGCGCACTTGGCAAGCAACCGTATGGGCGGTGGCGTGGGCTCTCGTTTCGGCGAGGGGGAAAGCCAGCTCGAAGTCGACCGACGCATGGTGAGAAAGCGCATCACTTCGATTCGCCGCGAACTCGAACAGGTATCGCGCATGCGCGATACCCAGCGTTGCGCGCGGTATGCATCGGGCGTGTTCAAGGTGGCGGAAGCGGGCTATACCAATGCGGGCAAGTCGAGCCTTTTGAACAGGCTCGCCGGTGCCGAGGTTCTCAGCTACGACAAGCTGTTCGCCACGCTCGATTCGACGACGCGTAGATTCGCGCTGCCCGAAGGCCGCGAGATAACCCTCACCGATACGGTCGGCTTCATCCAGAAGCTGCCGACGACGCTGGTCGAGGCGTTCAAGAGCACGCTCGATGAAATACGCGGCGCCGATTTGATTTTGCATGTCGTCGACGGGTCGTCGGACGAATACGAACGCCAGATGCGCGCCGTCGAAGATACGCTCGAGCAGATAGGGGCTCACGAGATTCCGCGTATCCTGGTGTTCAACAAAACGGACCTTATCGACGAGGGGGCTCGCTGCGCTTTATCGGCCCGTTTTCCCGCCTCGTCGCTCGTGTCTGCCGAAACGGGCGAGGGTATAGACGGGCTTGTCGAAGCGATCGCACGCGCGGCCACCGCAGGCGAAAGCGCTCTTGAGGTCGTCATTCCGTTTTCGCGAGGCGACCTCGTCGCTCTCGCGCATAGCCGATGCACGGTCATAAGCGAATCGTATGACGAGCGGGGAACGGCTATGGCGTTGCGCGTTCCCCGCGATTTGAAGACGTCTTTCGAAGGCTATGCCGTTCGCCTTTCGTAGCTTCGAAGGGCGCGTCGATAGCGTATTGCGCTACAGCCTGCGGAATACGGCGACGACCTTGCCTGCGATCGAGACGTTCTCCCGCACGATGATGGGCTCCATCGTAGAATTCTCGGGCTGAAGGCGCACGTGGTCTTTCTCCTTGAAGAAGCGCTTCACGGTGGCGCCGTCGTCTACGACGGCGACCACGATATCTCCGTTATTGGCGACGGGCCCCTCTTCGACGACGACGTAGTCGCCGTCGTTGATGCCGATTTCGACCATGGAATCGCCGCGTACTTTGAGCAGAAACGAGCTGGAATCTCCGACGATTTCCGTGGGAAGGGGAATCGTTTCGGTTATGTTCTGATCGGCGAGGATGGGCTGTCCGGCCGCGACGTTTCCAATGACGGGAAGCAATACGATATTGGAAAAGTCCCCCGTTCCCACGGGGGCTTCCTTTTCCTCGGCTCCGATGTCTGCGGCTTTGCGCTCGTGGCCGACGATGGTGATGCAGCGCGATTTGAGCGGATCGCGATGGATGAGCCCCTTGTCTTCGAGCGTTTTGAGATGGACGTGAACGGTAGACGGCGACGAGAGGCCGAGTCCTTCGCATATGTCGCGCACCGTGGGCGCGATGCCCGTTTCGTCGATGGTCTTCGCGATGAAGTCGAGAACCGCCTTTTGCTTCTTGGTGATCTTCTTCGTGTTCTTGATTTCCGTTTCGGCCATGGCCATTCCCCTCTATCGAACAAACGTTTGAAGAAACGTTGACACGAACTTTTGTGCGATTTATTATATATCCGAACAAAGGTTCGGTGCAAGAGTTGGGGAGGCGTCATGGGAAATCGCGGAACATGCAGATATGTGAACGGAACGGCCGCTCTTGAGATTTCATGCGGGAAGGATTCGTCGAAGGCGCGCCTGATCCGCGTCGATTTCAAAAAGGCGCGCTTGCAGGAAGGCGCTGTGCAAACGTGCGCCGCGGACGGCTCCCGTCTTCCGTCTTTTGCCGCCGAAACGACGCCCCGGCGATTCTCGGGGCTGCTGCCGAAATCGGTAAGCGAGGATATCGCCGCAGCCGTCAAAGCGCTCGGAATCGCCGAAATCAAAGACGAGCTTTCCCGAGGCGGCGTTGCGGGGGATGCCGCGTGCGATGTCGATTTCAAAGACATGGCGATCTGCTGTCTCGGCCTGCTTGTCTTCGGTCTCATCCTGTCGTCTTTCTAAAAGGGCTCGCACGGCGAAGCGCCATGCATGCGTGTTCGGGCGTTTCTGCATGGAGCGTAGAGCTCAGGCGTTTTCGGATACGGCCCCCTTTCGGCGCCGTTTTTCCTTCCATCCGACGCTTCAGCCGCATGTGCGCGGCGAATGTGTGTACTATTTACCGGTTCAATGGAAGGGGCGTGTCTCCGAATATGAAGAAGAGGGGAGTTAGGAATCATGACTGATACGTCTGCGCATTCGGGAGATGGGGCACAGGCCGTCTCCGCGGCGCATAAGCCATGGTATAAACGTCTGTCGCTTACGACATGGATTTTGGTGGCGTTGGCCCTCGGCGTGCTGGTCGGCTTGGCATTCCAGTCCAACCCTGATTTCGCCAATACGTACATCAAGCCTATCGGCACCATTTTCCTCAATCTGATCAAGATGATCGTCGTGCCCTTGGTCGTTTTCTCGATTATGACGGGCGTCATCTCGTTGCAGGATGTTAAAAAAGTCGGCGCCATCGGCGGAAAGACCGTCCTATTCTATATGGTCACCACGGCATTTGCCGTCGTTATCGGCCTGCTGTTCGCCAATGTGCTCCATGTCGGCGGCGGCTATACGCTCCCGTCTACCGAGCTTTCCTACGAGGTGGCGGAATCCCCCTCGTTCATCGATACCATCGTGAACATCTTCCCGTCCAACTTCTTCCAGCCCATGGCCGATGCTACGATGCTTCAGATCATCGTGATCGCGCTGGTCTTCGGATTCGGCGTCATTGCGGCGGGAAAGAAGGCCGAGCCGGTGGTCCGTTTCGTCGAGGGCATGAACGAGGTATGCATCAAGGTCATGCACGGCATTATCTGCCTTGCTCCGTTCGGCGTGTTCGGCCTGATCGTTCCGGTGATCGCATCGAACGGCCCCGATGTCTTGCTGCCCTTGCTTTGGCTGATCGTGGTGGCCTATCTCGCTATGCTCGTGCATCTTGTCGTGGTGTATTCCGGCATGGTGGGCGTGCTTGCCAAGTTCAATCCGGTGAAGTTCTTCCGCGGTATCGCTCCCGCATTTCTGTTCGCATTCTCTTCGGCAAGTTCCGTCGGTACCCTGCCGATGAACATGGAATGCACGCGCAAAATGGGCGCCAGCAAAGAGATGACCAGTTTCGTGTTGCCCCTCGGTGCCACGATCAACATGGATGGGACGGCGATCTATCAGGGCGTTTGCGCCATCTTTATCGCGCAGGTATTCGGAATCGACTTGTCGCTCGAACAGCAATTCCTCGTGGTTATGACCACCGTTCTGGCCTCTATCGGCACGGCGGGCGTTCCTGGTTCCGGCATGATCATGCTTGCCATGGTGCTCACGTCGGTCGGCCTGCCCGTCGAAGGCATCGCTCTTGTCGCGGGCGTCGATCGCATTCTCGACATGATGCGCACTGCCTTGAACATCACGGGCGATTCGGCATGCTGCCTGTGCATCGATGCGATGGATAAACGCCGCAAGGCTCGTAAGGGCTTAAAGGCGGGCGAAGCGGCATAAAGCATCGCCTTATGCCGGAGTGCGTTCAAGCGCAATTCCGGCTATCGCCGGCGCATTGCGGGCGGGGCCGAAACGAAAGCTTCTGCGTCGTGGAATCGAATGTCGCAGATGCCGTTGCGGTATTCCGCCATGGCGAAAGGGCATATTCATTGCGGGCGTCGATGTCATTCGGCGCCCGTTTTGCACGCAAGGGGAGTCGAGCCCTTGTCTTCGGAGCGAAGTTCTCCGATTCTTGTCGTCGAAGAAACGTCGGCATGCAAGCCGGCGCCTTTTCGACGGTGGTTGTTCGGAGCGTATGTTCCGGTAGCGACGATTGTGGCGGTTCTTCTTTTTCGCCTTCCGCATGCGGCAATGTTCGAGCAAGCGTGTATGATAGGTGCCGCATAATCGATACGCCCCGGAAGGGGTTGAACGGAGGAACCGATGCGCTGTCCGTCTTGCGGTCATCCCGAGTCGAAGGTCGTTGATTCCCGACCTTCCGATGAATTCAATTCCATACGCCGCCGCCGCGAATGCTTGAAATGCGGCAACCGTTTCACCACGTACGAGCGCCTGGGGGACAACCCCATCATCGTTATAAAATCGGATGGCACAAGCCAAGTTTTCGATCGCGAGAAGTTGTATCGAGGCATCAGCATCGCATGCGCGAAGCGTCCGAACATCCCCAATGATAAGAAATCGGAAATCATCGATCAGATAGAAGCCGAGCTGCGCAACTCCGGTCGCAATGAAATAAAGTCGAAAGACCTCGGCGATATCGTCCTCGACCATCTTAAAGGTCTTGATGATGTCGCGTATATCCGCTTTGCGAGCGTCTACAAGGATTTTCAGACCATCGAGGAATTCCAGGAAGCGCTGCGAGGGCTTGAGCAGTAGCTTTTGCGAAAGCGTTCCGGTTTCTAAAAAACGAATTGCAATCGAATCCGACGAAGGTGCATCCTGGCGGGGCTCCTACGTCAGGCGCCTTTCGAGCGGGTTGAAGGGCGTCTTTTTGCGAACATACGACTAAGGATGGGGGCTTTTATGGCCGACGTATTGAATATTCCTCTTACTACGCTTGCCGACGGAGTGAGCGTTCCCGCATACGCTTATCCGGGCGATGCGGGTATGGACTTGCGTGCTATCGAGCATGTCGAACTCAAGCCTTTCGAGCGTGCCCTCGTGGCGACAGGGCTGGCCATCGCCATTCCCGAAGGGTATGCCGGATTCGTTCAGCCGCGAAGCGGCTTGGCCATCAAGCAAGGCGTCACGGTTCTCAACACGCCCGGCCTGATCGACAGCCATTATCGCGGCGAGCTCAAGGTCGCTCTTATCAATCTTGACCCGCATGCTGCATTCGAAGTGAACCCGGGCGATCGTATCGCCCAGCTTGTCATCCAAAAGGTCGAAAACGTGGCTTGGAGCGTCGTCGACTCTCTCGATGCCACCGAGCGGGGCGAGGGCGGCTTCGGGTCGAGCGGCGTCGCGTAAGCCTTTCGATGCGTTATGAAAAAGGATGCCCGACAGAGCGCGGGCATCCTTTTTGCAGGGCCGTAATGAAGATAGAAGGCGGAGTCATGGCACGTCGCTGCCTTGCGAAGCCAGGGCGGCATCGATGCGTTCCGGCTTCGCGGCATTCGTCCCCGACGGGCCGAAAGCGAACCGTTCTTATTTTTCGGTTCCGATGAAGAAAAGCGCGAGCGTCCCCGGGCCAGAATGCGCTCCGATAACGGGGTCGACGTAGTTCACTACGAAGTCGGTCACGCCGAGCCTTTCGGCGATTTCCGATTTCAGCAGTTCGACATCTTCGATGCAGTCTCCGTGCGTGATGAACACGGTCTGCGAAGCGGGATCGATGGCTGTTTTCTCCATGTGGTCGACAAGGGCTTTGATCGATTTTTTGCGCCCGCGCGCCTTTTCCATGGGAATGAGCGCACCCTTGTCGTCCACGTGCAAGACGGGCTTGATGTTAAGCATCGTGCCCGCCCAGGCGCTCGTGCGGCCGACGCGCCCTCCGCGGAAGAGAAACATGAGGTCGTCCACGGTGAACCAATGGCACAGGTGGTCGCGGGTCGCCACGACGAAATCGCCCACATCGTCGAGCGAGGCTCCTTCGGCGGCTTTCTTGCAGGCGAGATAGACAAGCATTCCTTCGCCGCCCGATGCTGCAAACGTTTCTTCGGCTCGCAGGGTCCGTTCGGGGTACTCGCGCGCGAGCTGCTTCATCAAAAGCTCGGTTGCTTCGTAGGTGCCCGAAAGCGCGCTCGAAAAGCCGAGATACAAGATGTCGTCTCCGGCATCGAGGATTCCGCGCAGCGCTTTTTCGGTTTCTTGCATGTTGGGAAGCGACGTGGTGATGATTTTGCCCTCGCGCATCATGGTGTAGAACTGCTTGAGGTCGGTGTGCTGCCCCTTGAGATAGCTTTGATACTGCTCGCCGTCCACCATGAAGGTGAGGGGCAGGACGTGCAGGCCGAAGTCGTCGATCATCTCCTCGACGAGGTTGCTGCTTGAATCGGTGACGATCTCAAAATCCATTTCGTTCCTCCGATG
>USEZ01000022.1 GCA_900553775.1 uncultured Slackia sp.
GCGCGCGATGCTCACACGCTGCTGCTGGCCGCCCGAAAGCTGGCAGGGAACCTTGTCTTCGTTTCCTTCCAGGCCCATCTTCGCGATAAGCTCGCGCGCTTGCTTCTCCACTTCGGCCTTGTCGCGCTTCTGCACGCAAATCGGCGCATCCATGATGTTTTTGAGCACCGTGTAATGCGGGAACAGATTGTAGTTCTGAAACACCAGGCCGAACTTCATCTTCGCGCGGCGCAGCACGTCGGCTTTGGCATACTCGGCCTTGCCGTTCGCGCCTGTGCGCGCCACCGCCATGTCGTCGTAAAGCAGCTCGCCCGAGTCGAACGTCTCAAGCAGCGTGGCGCAGCGCAGAAGCGTCGATTTGCCGCCGCCCGAAGGTCCGATCACCGCCACCACCTCGCCTGGCATGACGTCGAGCGAAATGTCTTTGAGCACTTCGTTCTTCCCGAAGCTTTTCTTGACGTGCGCCAGGCGCACCACCGGTTTTCGATCCATTGTCACTCCCTAGTCGTGGTAGTAATCGAGACGCTTCTCGACGCGATTGAGGATGACCTCGACCACGAGGTTGAACACCCAGTAGAACAGAGCCGCGAATACGAACGGCAGCATAGACACCTGCGAGGCCACAAGCGCCTTGGCCGAGCTGAACATCTCGCCCACGCCGATGGCGAACGCAAGCGACGTGTCTTTCACCAACGTGATGATTTCATTGCCCATGGCGGGCAGGATGCGCTTGACCACCTGGGGAAGCACGATCTTGCCGAACGTCTGCACGCGCGAATAGCCCAACACCTGGGCCGCTTCGAGCTGGCCTTTCGGGATGGACTGGATGCCGCTGCGATAGATTTCGGCGAAATAGGCCGCGTAGTTGATGATGAAGGCGACGATCGTGGCGCTGAATTTCGATTCGGTGCTCAACTCGATGCCGAAAATGTAATACGGCGCGAAATAGATGAAGAACATCTGCAGCATGAGCGGGGTGCCGCGCATGATGGAGATGTAGAACCTGACAAGCAGCGCAAGCGGCTTGAACTTGCACATGCGCCCCAAAGCCACCACGATGCCGAGCGGCAGCGAGCCGATAAGCGTCAGGAAAAAGATCTGCAGGGTGACTACGAATCCTTCTCCCAGGATTCCCAGCATTGTTCCGATATCCACGACGGTCCTCTCTCATAGCGCAAATCGCGGACGAGCAAGCCCGTCCGCGATGTATCTCTCGGGTTTGAAACCCTTCGGCAGTCTACCTGAAAACAGCCTTACTTGATGAGCCAGTTCTCAAAAGACAGGCCGTACTCGGAGTATTTGTCGCAAAGCTCCTCGATCGTGCCGTCTTCGTACATTTCCTTCAAAGTCTGGCTTACCTTCTCGGCGGTTTCGGTGTTGCCCTGCTTGAAGCCCACGGCGTAATGTTCGGAGGAAAGCGTTTCGTCAAGCATGACGTAGGCGTCGGGCTTCGCGCTCATCTGGTACTGGGCGATGGACAGGTCGCAGGCCACGGCGTCGACGGCGCCGGATTCGAGCTGCATGAAGGCGGTGTTGTACTCGCCGATGGTTTCGAGCTTGCCGAAGGTGGCGGCCAGATCGGCCTTGTCGCCTTCGAGCACGTCGAGGGCGGCGGAATCGACCTGGGTGATCACGGTCTTGCCCGCAAGGTCGTCCAAAGAGGCGATGCCCTTGTCCTTTTTCACCACCACGACCTGGCCGTTGAGCATGTAAGGATCGGAGAAGGTGTATTTGTCCTCGCGGCCTTCCTTGGTGAAGCCGTTCCAGATGCAGGTGATGGCGCCGCTGTTGAGCAGCGTGTCTTTCGCATCCCAGTCGATGGCCTCGTATTTGACCGTCCAACCGTTGCGCTCGCACACCTCGGCCGCAAGATCGAGGTCGAAGCCGGTGAAGTTGCCGTCATCGCCCACGAAGCCGTACGGCGGATAGGACTGGTCGAAGCCCACGATGAACTCCGCGCCCTCGGCGGGAGCGCCCTGGGGCTCGCTCTCGGTGGCGGCATCTCCTCCGCCGCAACCTGCCAGCATGACGGCCGAAAAGGCCAGGGCCGCCACGAAGGCAAGCATCAAAGACAGCTTCTTCTTCATTTCGTCACCTTGCTTTCTGAAACGTTTTCCTCATTGGTTTCCTCCTGCACTTTAGCATACTAAAGTGCTTGGCTAGTAGTATATCACAGCAGAGCGGTAGAGTGCAATTTTCAGAAAAACCGGCACGTTTCGCGGAAGAACGGAGCGAAACGCGCGGCAAGCGGGAATAAAACGAAGAAATAGCCCGTTTCCAGGGCTTTCGCAACAAAAACGCGGACGCAGCCCTAGAATCCGACCGACAGATACGCTTCGTAGAAGGGAAGCCGCGCGACAAGAAGAGCGCCGAGCACCAAAGCGCATCCGCACGCGTCGAGCACCGTCGCCCGCCAGCCGCTCGATCGGGAGAACATGCACTGCAAGGCCCACCCCGCAAGCGCCATTCCCGTGAAAACGCCGATGAGCGCTCCGTAAAAAGGAACGGCATCGGCCGCGCAGGCCACGTTGTTCGTGACGCCGGAGAGAAAGACCGCATAGGACGCATGCCCGAGCGTCAAGGCGAGAATCGAAAAAGGAAGCGCACGACGCAGTGCGGCGCACCAGCGCATCGTTTCGGGCGAAAACGCGCGCAAAAGAGACGAGGAGAGCGAGGCTCCTCCCACGAAGGCCGAAAGCACCAGATTGACAGGCGCATGCCACGTATCCCACGACGCGACGGTGGGCACCGAATAGGCGACGGCCATCAGTGCAATCATGGCGATGCACGATGCGATCGCCGAAACGGCCAAAACGTCGGCGAATCGGCGGGAATAGGAAAGCTTATAGGTGTAAAGCCAGTACACTCCCGCGAAAAAAAGGAAGGCGACCACCGCCACCACTTCGTTCGACAAGGGAGAGCGGCCTATTCCCTCGACCGCATGCAAGGCGTTGGCCGGCGTTCCGAGATGCGTAGCCGAAGCGATGAAGCCCGCCCACGCCACGCCCAAAAGCACGATCGTCGCATGGTTCATCCGGTCGCGCAGCGCGGAAGAAAGGCCCCCATGCGTCAAAACGAAAGCGGTCACCACGGCGAAGGCGACCGCCCCCGCAGGAGCGAGCGCCGTGAACACCGCAAGAGACCCGCCGCTGAATCCTGCCCCCATGAAACCTCCTCGACCTTTAGCGATACAGCCTGCGATGCGCGGGTTCGACGGCCAAAAGCCCGCGCACATCGGAAAGCGTCGCCTTGCAAAGAAGCGCGACGCCGCGATAGGCTTCGGTATAGGCCGCCTCGAGAAACGCATCGAGGAAACGATCGGACCAGCACAGAATGTGGTCGCCCAAAAGCTCGCACAGCAGATTGGCACGCTCGCGCGCCACCGTGCTCGTCAGCATCAGCAAGCGCCCGAATTGGTCTTCGGGGTCGTTTTCGGCGTAACGCCCGTCGATCGCGTGCGCCCTCATCCAGTCGCGCAACGCGACCCAGGTGCGGCCGTACATCACTTTGTCGCGGTCCATATATACCGACCCCCATGGCGGCGCGGGCGAAAACCCCGCGCCGCGCAGAAGACGCACGAATTCCTCCGAAACCGCCTCGGGAAACTCCGACCCCGAGCGCTCGATGAGCTCCGCCGCCTGCATGCGCAGCCGCTCGTCGCCGAAAGGCCAGTCGGAAGCCACGTCCATCTCACGCAGCATGGCGAATGCGCGCGATGCGGGCTCTTTCACAGGATGGAAGACGAAGCAAGCGCCCAGGATTTCCGCACAAGCGGAAAACGCCTTCAGGAAATCCCCGTCAGACAAGGTCGCCCGATTGAGCCCTTCGTCGGAAATGCGGTATGAACTTTCTTGAACCACGTGATTCCTTTCATTCGGAACAGGGAAAGGCAGGCGGCATCAAACCGCTTCTATCCGCCCTATTTCGGAGGGGTTCGCGATAAACCCCTGCCCCGCGGCCGCACGATGGGCCGCAGGCGAAAGACGCACGAACAGATTCGGCTGCGTGTAGGATGAATCGGGAAGGGGCATGATGTCGCATGAGGCATCCGGGCACATGCCGCGCAGCGTGTCGACATCGCCTGCAAACAGCGCGCGCAGCGGGCACGCCTCCACGCATACGGGCTGCTCGCCGCGCTCGACCCTGCTCGCGCAACCGTCGCATTTCGAGCTCTGCTTGGTGAAGCGGTCGATGGAGGGGGCGTGATACGGGCAGGCCACCGTGCAGTATCCGCAGCCGATGCATTTCTTGGCATCGACGCATACCAGGTCGAGCTCGTTTTTATGCATGGCCCCCGTCGGACACACATGCACGCATTCGGGCCTGTCGCAATGGTTGCACGCCAAAGAAACATGGTACGCGTACGCCGTGGATACGACGCAGCCGCCCGCCGTCGCGTTGGAGGAGCCGCCCTCGTAATCGATCACGCGCCGATAAACGTGGCCCGATTCCAAATCGTGGTAATCGGCGCATGCCGTCATGCACGTACGGCATCCCGTACAACGCGTATTGTCGAAGAAAAACCCCCGCGCCAAACCTCCCCCTTTCGACGCAAATACGCCCATTGTACGAAAAAACGCCCCGCACACGATGGTGCGGGGCGAAGTCGCAAAGCGCGTACGGCCCTCGCCGTCGAACGCACATGCGAAAACCGTCTAGATTTCCAACTCGTTCGCCACGAAGCCCGCCGTATCGCCTGGCTCTTTGGCAGCGGGACACGCCTTGATCAGCAAGCTCGGCACGGTCAAAGACGGGTCGGCCAAAGGCGCGATGCCCGCCACGGCGTCGGGATGCGCCGCCTTGAGCTCGTCGAGGTCGCCCCATTCGAGCGCGCGCAACGGGCATGCCTCCACGCAGATGGGCTGTTTGCCCTGCGCCACGCGATCGCGGCACATGTCGCACTTCTTGGCTTTGTTCTCCTCTTTCACCAGAATAGGCACGCCGTACGGGCAGGCATCCACGCAGGCGCCGTTACCCGTGCAGGTGTCCTGGTTGATGAACACGATGCCGTCGTCGTCTTTCTCGATCGCGCCCGTAGGACACGCCGCGAAGCACTTGGGGTTTTCGCAGTGGTTGCATGCATCGGAAACGTGGTACATGAACACGTCGGTAGAAGCGGTGCCGTCCGCCCCGAGAACGCAAGCGCCGCCCTCGTAGTCGAACACCCTGCGGAAAGCCACCTCGGCAGGAAGGTCTTTGTAGTCTTTGCACGCCATCTCGCACGTGCGGCAGCCCGTGCAGCGGGTGCTGTCGAAATAGAATCCGTAAGCCATTGCGTTTCCCCCTTTATGCCTTGGCGACCTGGACGATCATGGAATGGGCGTTGCCGTTGCCCTTGGCAAGCGGCGTGGGCCTGTACGTGGTGAGCGTGTTCACGCACGCGCCCTCGTCCACCTTGTCGCCGAACATATCGGCCTTATGCCATGCGCCCTGCGGGATGCCCACGGTGCCGGGAACGATACGCGGCGTGACCTTGGCCTCGATGCGGATCTCGCCTGCCGGGCTTTTCACGGAGCACATATCGCCCGAAACGATGCCGCGGCTTTCGGCGTCGGCGGGGTTGATCCACAGCTGCTGGCGCGCGACGGCCTCGAGTTCGGGGATGAAGCCGAACGACGAGTGGGTGCGGCTCTTGTGATGGAAGCCGGCGCAATACAGCGGATATTCGTCGCTCACCGAGCCGTAGCCCTGGAATCCCGGGGTGAACACGGGAATGGGATTGATAACTTCGTCTTCGGCAAGCTCCCACGTGGAGGCTATCTCGGCCAGGCGCTCGGAGTAGATCTCGATCTTGCCCGACGGCGTTTCCAGCGGATTGGCCTCGGGGTCGTCGCGGAAGTCTTTCAGGCCGATAGCCGGGGCGAGTTCGCGCTTGTAGATGCCCTGGGCCATGATTTCGTCCCAGCTCGGCATCTCGGCGTCTTCCTCGGCTCCCGCCTCATATATCTCGCGGATCCAGTCTTCCTGAGTCTTGCCTTCGGTGAACTGGTCTTTCATGCCGAACTTATCGGCGATGTCGGCCATGACGTCGTAGCTCGTGCGGCACTCGCCGGGAGCCGCCTGGGCAGGGCCGCCCACCACGACGCCCGTGTACCACTCGGTATAGCCGTTGGTCTTCATGTTGAGCTGCTCGGAGCGCATGGCGTCGGGCAGAAGGATATCGGCATATTTCGCGGAATCGGTCATCACGGTGTCCCACACCAAGATGAATTCGCATTTGCTTTCGTCCGAAAGGATCTCGTGCACCTTGTTGATATCGCCATGCTGGTTGGTGATGCAGTTGCCGGCATAGTTCCAGAGGAACTTGATGTCGTTGTTCAGCTGCTCGACGCCGGTGACGCCCGCATTGGTGGCCGTCATCTCTTTGCCGTGATCGACGGCATTGAGCCACTCGTAGCACGGAATGCACGCCTTGACCGGGTTCTTTCCGCCCGGAAGACCGCCCACCAGCGACACGGAGGGCTCGGCCTCGCGCTGTCCGGTATTGGTGCCGGGAAGACCGATCTTGCCCAAGAGGATGGGAATCATGCAGATGGCGCGGCAGGTGTCTTCGCCGTTGGTGTGGCGCTGCGGACCCCAGCCCTGAACCACGAAGGGCGCCTCGGCGGAAGTCAGATCGGCAGCGAGCGCGCGAATGGCGTCGGCAGGAATCTGGGTGATCGGAGCCGCCCACTCGGGAGTCTTTTCCACCATGTCGTAGCCCGTGCCCATGATGTAGTCTTTGTACGACTTGTTCTGGCCCTTGGCGCTTTCAGGCATGGTGTCCTCATCGTAGCCGACGCAATAGGTATCGAGGAATTCCTTGTCTACCTGGTCGTTAACGATGAATTCATGCGCGATGGCGGACGCCAGCGCCGCATCGGTGCCGGGACGGATGGGCAGCCACTCCTCGGGATGGCCCGAAGCGCTTTCGTTCATGCGATAGTCGATGTTGACGATCTTGCCGCCGCGACCCTGGACGGCTTCGCGTACGCGGGCGAAGTCCCACACGATATTCGCACCGCCCATACGGGTTTCCGCCGGGCTGTTGCCGAACATGACCACAAGGTCGGAATTGGCTTCGGCTTCGGTCATCGAAGACGCGTACACGTCGTCGTAAGGACCGCACTCGTCGCCGTAAAGAAACGGCAGCGCGGCCGAAAGCATATTCGTGGAATAGTCGTAGCTGCGTTTGAGATAGCCGCCCAGCAGATTGAGCAAGCGGGAAGACGGATTGCCCGTAGCCGAATACATGCCCGTGGCATAGTTCACGTAGATGGCGTCGTTGCCATACGTATCGATGGTGTATTTCAGCTTATCGGCGATGGTCTGGATGGCCTCGTCCCAGCTGATCTGCTCGAATTTTCCTTCGCCGCGCTTGCCCACGCGCTTCATGGGGTACAGCAGGCGATCGGGGCTGTTCAGCCAACGGCGCATGGAGCGTCCGCGCAAGCAGGCGCGCGCCTGCAGTTCGGTGCTGCCCGTATTGTCGGATTCCATGTACTGGATCTTGCCGTCTTTGACGTGCCACTGGAACACGCAGTTGCCGCCGCAGTTGACGTTGCACTGGCTCCACGCGATGGTTTCCTCGGCGGCCTCGGGCGCCGCAGGTTCCTCGCTTTTCGGGGCGCAGCCGAACATCGAAGCGCCGCCCAGCGCGCCCGCGCCGACGACCGCCCCTGCGAAGGTGCCCTTCACGAAATTGCGTCGCGAAACGGGATGTCCTTCGATTTCTTTCACCATTGTTCCCCCTCTCCTCAAGGATCGTTCCTTGAAACGGTGTGAGGGCAATATAGGCAAAATACCAGGTGGACGCATCACATCTCACAGGTGATTTCACGCAAGGCTTCGCCTGCCGCTTGCAAGCGCAGCTCGCTTTCGGCACACTGGGACAACCCCCACCGCCGTCTGGATAGAAGGAGCCCTGTGAACCGCAGCCAACTCACACCGCACGCGTCGAGCATCGGCTATGCGCTTTTCACCGTCATCAATGCCACGCAAATCTGGGGCGGGGTATTCCCCTTTCTTCCGAAAGATTTCCAGACCGACGAAGTGACGCTCACCTTCTACCTGGCCCAGACGCTCGCCTTCTGCTGCGCGTTTCTGGCAAGCATCTTCGGCGCCTACTACTTTCCCGCCCAAGCGCGCAAGATGTTCATCACCCTGAGCGCCGGCATGGTATTCACAGGCTCGGCCTGCGTCATCGCCGCAATGTACATACCCGTCTACACGATCGCCTTCGTTTTGGTGGGCGGCGTGTCCACGGGCGTCGGCACGGCGGGCCTTTTCATGCTCTGGCAGCGCTACTTCTCGTCCATCGGCGCACGCGAAGGAAACTACCGGCTCATCACGGGCACCGCACTGGCAAGCGCGTTCTATTTCGCGCTGTATCTCATCCCCATCGCACTCACCGCGTTTCTCATTCCCGTAGTGATACTGCCTATCTGCGCACTCTGCCTGTCGCTTTCCGCACGTCAGATGGATTTCGACCAACCTATGTTCGAAGACGTGCCGCGCGAGCATCCTCAGGTCTATCTGCAGCTGATAAAAGACTCCCGCGCAAGCGTGCTGTGCACGACCGCCCTCGCCTTCGCAAGCGGGCTCGCCCGCGGCGTGGCCGTGATCGACCCTCAGATATCCGACGTGGTGAATTTCGCCTCCATGGCCGGGCTTCTGCTGGCCGCCGCCATCCTTATGGCGCTTTGGCTCACCTCATCGGTGCGCTTCGGACTGCGCACGATATTTCGGGCCGCCTACCCCATCGTGCTCACGGGGCTTTTGCTCTTCCCCTTTTTGCAAAAAGAAGGACTGAGCCTTTTCGCCGGGCTGACGTACATGGCGTTTTCACTCGTCGTGCTCATCATGATGATGCAATGCGCCCAAACCTCGCGCGACCGCGGCACCAACCCCGTATTCGTCTACGGATTCTTCGGAGGAATGGCTTACTCGGCGCAGGGCGTGGGATTTCTTCTGGGGTGGTTTGCCAACGACATCGTCATTCTGGGCGTCGGGCAGACCGCCCTGCTTTCCATCGTGGCCGCCTACGTGCTGGGCATGGCGCTGTTCGTTTCCACGGGAACGCTCGTGAAATCAAACACGTCCGACGGGCCGCATCGCACCGACTGCATCGAATTTCTCACGCCGCCTTTGCGGCTGCACGGCCGCAAAGGCCCGGCCTACGCGACCGCAAAAGACGACGGGCGTGCATCCGAACACGGTCCGAACGGCGAAATGGAGGAAAGGCCCGACTCGAAAGCCGCCGAAAAAACGGGCGGTTCGGCGGGAACGGCAACGGCGCGTGAAATGCAAGCGGGCGCCGAACCGTCTGAGCAACCGAAGAAAACCCGCAAAGAAAAGCGCTTCGAAGGCACCGGCCACGTCATCACCGACCGCCTTTCCAAACAATGCCTGGTCGTACGCGAACAATACGGACTTTCTTCACGCGAAACGGAGGTCATGGAGCTGGTAGCACGAGGGAAATCGATGGCGTCGATCGCCGAAGAGCTTTTCATCTCGGAAAACACCGTACGCACGCACTGCAAGCATATCTACAGCAAATTAGACATCCACTCACGCCAAGAGCTCAGCGATCTGGTGTCGAACGCGGAGCTATAGAATAGACGCGCTGCCGAGCAATGCGGCCGAGCGCCGCGTCGCATGCGACGCAAGGGCTAACGCGGCGCGAATCGGAAACGCGAGCAGGCGGGACAACGCGTTTTGCCGGATTCCGCTTTGAACAATCTGCCGCATTTCTCGCACATCGCCACATCGATGGAATTGAAATGCAACGCGGGAAGCTCCTTCGTGACAAGCTCGTCCCATCCGCCGAGGTTTTCCTGCGGACAGCTCATATAGCACAGACCGCATTGCGTGCAACGACTTGCATCATGCACCAGATATCGAGGGATGCTTTGGGCGCACGAAGCGTCGAATGCGTCTTCCGCATCGGCGTTTTCGCGGAAAGATTCGGCATCGAAATCCTGCCCGCCGCCCGAAGCGCCCTCGACCGCACGGCCCTCGGGACCATCGGCGGCAAGCGACAGCGCTCCATGCGGGCACATATTCACGCAGATGCCGCAGCCCTTGCATGCTCCGTCTTCGATAAGCGTCCGCCAGTGCAGATCGATGCGTTTTTCCGCAGGTGTCCGAAGATGCGCCTCGAGCAGCAGCGTCCGAGAACGCGCGGCACGAGGCGCATCGTCGGACCGCGAAAGGCGGACGGCGCCTTTTTTCACCGTATCCGCCATAGAAGCAAGCGTACGGCGTCGTTCGGCTCCCGGCCCCTCATCTCTGTCGCGCCCCGCTTTCGCATGCTCGGGAATGCGGGGGAAGAAGCGGTGAGCGAATTCTTCGGAACCGAAAAAATCCCTGAGCTTTCCTATGGTCTCCTTCACTCGAGAAACGCACGATTCATCAGGACATGTCTTGCAGGGGGATGTTTTCAGGACAACGGGAAGCTCGAACGCCAGGGCCGCAAGTTCATCCCAAGGAAGCGATGCCAGGCATGCCGTCACGACATCGGCCCCGCCGCCGTAGCGGTCGCAGGAAAACACGATGCAGCCGCGGGCGGATGCACGGACGGCCTCCACGCGCCCGCCATACGCCGACGAAGCGTTGATCGCCTGGGCGGGGCACGCCGTCACGCACAAACCGCAATCGGTGCATCCATGCCAATCGGGCGCCGCATCGTGAATGGACAGCCCGGCCGGGCATGCCGCACTGCATTCGTCGCACGGTGTTTTCTTCTGGATGTCGTTGAGGCACAAACCGTCGATGCGCGTCGGATGATTCTCGTGCATCCAGTAGCCGAGCGCATACAGCGCCGCCTCGTCGGCGATGCCCATGAAACTCCTCCTCCAAGCAATCTCAAGCACAGCAAAACGCAGAATGCAGCATGCAGCGCATGGCTCATCGCGCACGACAAACAACGCACACAAGGCGAAACGAGCGAAATGAACCGCCCTCCGATTCCGCCGCTTAAAGCTGGCCTTGACATACGACGACATCATCGCGAATCGCAATGTCCTGTCGCTGCGATTCACGTGACTCCGCCCCGAAATACGAACTTCTAATATACGCCAGACGGAAGGAATCCGTACACGCCATCCCTCATCCTATGCGTAAAAGTGCGACATCCTTCATGCGAACGAGCTGACTTGAGACGCAGCTCGGCGATGATGAACCAGGCATCCACGAAGCGCCGCTCGCACGATGTCTCTACTGAAAGCCGCAGTTTCAAAAGACCAGCACTCTTGGCAGGCGAAGGCAGCCAGCATTGCTGCGGCACGCACAAAAACGCATGCCGAAAAGACAATATCGCCAAGCAGCTCACCAAGACAGCAAAGCGCCACGAGCAACACACGAGCCTCGCTTCGCCCGAAAAAAGCCCCATTCGGCATACGACGAAGCCGATTGACGACGTATTGCTCGCAAAGGAATCGTCATCGTGCACGCGAAGCCCGCCGCACCTGAACAGCCCCATAAGACCCGCTTGCGGCATCCGATATATAATGCCGCGGAATAGGAATTGCCCGTCTGGCATTCCGTAGAATATGCGATAGGAATACGGCAACGGCACCATTCGGAAGGCGACGATGAACAGAGAGACTTTAAAGACGCTAGTCCTTTGCACGCTCGCCATCACATGTATGGAGGCAAGCGACTGGTCGCTCAACGTTGATTTCATCGCACCCCTCACCAGGCTCGATCCCGCACTTCGCGATCTCATTTTCATCGGAGCTTCAGCAGGCTCATGGATTGCCTTTGCCGCGGTATTCAGCAGACGCGTCATTGCCAAACATACGCGCATCCTCGCAATTGCATCCATCGTCATCGTAGGCGCCTCGGCACTTGCAGCGGCTCTTGCAAGCTCCCCGTCGTCAACTTCGCTTTATGCCTGCGCGCTTGCTTTCTCCATAATCGGATCGGCATGGATCGCTGCCGCAACGATTCTGGCTCTTTGCCAGCTGAAATCGCCGACGCTGATAGCTTTTTGCTTCTGTACATCCCTCGGCCTCGGCACGCTTCTTCAAAACGCATTCGGGAATATCGACCCGAATGTTCGCCTCATTGCATACTTCGCGCTCAAATGCGCAGCATTGGCACTGTCGCACACCCTGGCTTGCGCATTTCTCAGCCATACGGCAGCAGAGCCGCCTCGAGACCTGACGATTCGCCAGCCCAAATCGTTCATCGGTGCATCAAACCCCGCCTTCCTCTGCTTTTTCATCTTCGCGTTCCTCTCGGGGTTCACGCTCGCACTCGGCGCCGTCGAAGGCGTGCCGCTCAACCCCTCGTCGCTTACGCCGCTTGGATTTCTGGCGGCAGCCGCGCTTCTGCTCGCCGTCAAAAAGCAGACCTTTGTCGACTTCGTGTCTAAGACCGCAGCCTTGACCACCGTCGCAGGGCTGCTACTTGCCATATCCATCGGATCGACCAAAATCGCCTTTCTCGCAAACGTCGTCATGAACATAAGCAATGCATGCTTCTCGATGCTTTTCATGCTCTGCGTAACAGCGATGTGCGAGAGAAACCCCAGCGGATCGCCTACCGTCATCGCATTTTCCGAACTGCCCCAAGCAATAGGAATCTGCCTGGGGGCGTTGTCGGGGCACGCCGCCAACGCCTTGAGCGCACAGCACCCCGAAATCACGGCACTCTTCCTTTCGGGCATGCTGGTTGCGTTCGTCGCCCTCTGCTTTGCATGGATTTCGCGATACAAGTTCACCGATATCATTTTCGATATCCAACCATTGCAGAAATCGGAAGGCAACCTTGCAGCCCATACGGCAGAGGAACCCTCCATCGAACAACGCTGTGCGAAAGTTGCCGCAGAGCGCGGGCTTACCAACAGGGAGTCGGAAATACTGGTTATGCTTGCAAAAGGCCGCAATGGAAAATTCATCGAAGACTTCTACACGGTGTCGTACAACACGGTCAAAACGCATGTGAAGCATATCTACACCAAGCTCGACGTGCATTCCCAACAAGAGCTGATCGACCTCGTTGAGCGCACATTGAGCTGACGCCGCCCGATTCACCGCGCATCGAGACAATGGGGCAATGCGAAAAGGGCGACGCGAAAGCACGTCGCCCTTCAAGGGAGGGGAATCTCAGGCATGGCCTGCCAAGTTGGCAGGAAACCATCCCATAAGACGAAATAGGTTAGTGCAGCACAAGCTTCGAGAGGATGCTAGTCAAGGTCGCCGGCAATATGACGAACTGCGTGACGGGCGAAGGTGAGCGTCCGGCCGCACGCCATGCCGTGCGTGAGGTTGTAATAGCCGTCAGCAAAAATGCTTCCCGAGCAATCACCCGCCGCATACAAGCCGGGAATAACCTGTCCGTCGGTGTTGTAAACCTGCATGTCGGTATTGATGCGAAGGCCGTCGCCGGTAGACAAAATGATTCCGCCCAAAGTAACGCCATAATAAGGAGCCTTACGAATGGAAGAGAGCATGTAGGCTTCTTTGCCGAAATCGACGTCTTCGCCCATGTCGTAAAGCTCATTGTAGCGCTCGATGGACGCAAGGAAGTTCTCCTTGTATTCGCCTTCGAGCAGCAGCCCGTCGGCAAGCTCTTCAAGCGTGTCGGCCTTGATAACGACGCCTTTGTCGATCCACTCCTTCAAAAGGGCATCCATGCCCATCGCGCTCACCATCATGCGCGTCAGGCCAGCACAACCCAAGCTATGGAAACGCTCGACGTCTTCGGCAAAATTCGCGTCCCATACCTCGATATACACGCCGCCCGGCTGACACGCGGCAGCATGAGGAGCCCAATCGTAATTCGCATCTTCGTTAAAGAAACGCTCGCCATGGGTATTCACCTTCAGAAACGGCTGAGAGCCAGGGTTGAACTGACCGTTGGAAGGAGAAGTAAACGAAGGCTCGCCTGCCTCGATGCTCTCAGGCGTATAGCCCGCCTTCGTGCCAGGCGCAACGGCGCCGCGGTCGAACACCATGGCCATAGGCTCAGCATCCCTCATAGCGCCCGCCCACATGCCGGCTTTGATACCCATGCCGGTATTGCCGGGCAATGCGTCGCTTGCGGTCAGGCAATGGGTCATAAGCGGATTGAGCGAGGAAAGCATGTCGGGATTGGAGGCATAGCCGCCCGTAGTAAGCAAAACGTTTTTCGCATTGACTTGCACATAGCCATCGGGCGTGTCGAAAATAGCACCAGTCACCGCACCGGAATCATCCTGCACGAGCTTGGCCAGGTCGTAGTTATACACGACTTCGTGGCCGGCCTTGTTGATGTAATCCTCAAAAATGTGATTACGGTCGAGCTCCTTGTTCTCTTCGGGGCAGTCTTCGCGTGCCATATAGTTGACCTGGATGGGAGGCACGTACATGTCAATTCCGACACCGCCATGACCATTCCCCTGATCTGAGTCGAAATTAACGGCGTAGCCATAAGATTTCATGATGGATTTCACATATTCGTGCATCTCGGCCGATTCGTCCATCCAAACCTTGACAACACGCATATCGTTCTTACCGCAATAGGACTGACGAATAGCGTTGTTGAGGCGAATGGTATCGACTTCCTTACCTGCGGCCGCGCACTCAGGAATATTCACGGCGCCATACCAACCACGCGTTACGGCCAGCGCGCCAGTCTTTTCCGCAATCATGAAGTCAAGCCCCAGATCGGATGCGGTCGCAGCAGCCACGATACCGCCATTGCCCGCACCGACGATGAGCAGATCCGTCTCTTCCGTCTTCACGATATCGGATGCAGCGATTTCAGGAGCTTCGCCCAACCAGGCAGGAGCTTGCCCCACCAGCGTCTTCGGCGCATCCGCGACAGGTGCAGATGCCGTCTCTTTTGGCGCACACCCCACAACTCCCGCCGCAGCAACGGCGCCCGCCGCAGCAACGGCGCCTGCCAAGAAATTACGACGGCTCAATTCGTTCCTCATATATACCCTCCTCGAATAACCGGCAAGGCGACAAATGCAACTAATCGGATTGCAGCCCTTGTAAGGATTCGTAGCATCCTCGATCAGCCGCCCTGCGAACAGTCCGCATCCTATGAATCCATCGGAATCGATGCGTCACCCTCGATGGGGGATTAAGGAAATATGGGTATCTATCAGGAAAAACTATGCATTGCATGCAAAATTATCCCCCACTGCTGGTGAGGGCGGCAAACGACCTGGATTACAGGCCGCTGCGCGATGGCCTCCTACAGATTTATCGCGGCACCGGGATTGTCGGGCACCGCGCCGATGAGAACCTGGCCGCAATCCTGCATGCGGCCCGCCCATTCGCGCACATCGTACCAAAACTGGTTTTCGTACGTTCCCTCGTCGCTGACCACGCCGATGGCGTCCATACCCACGCCGTGCGCGTCGAAAACGGCGCGATACAGGTGGTATTCCTGCGTGACCACCATGCAGCTTTCCGCGCCGAAGACATGGGAAACGCGCCACATGGTGTCGTAGGTATGATATCCGCCCGGATCGCAGTACACGTCGCCCGAAGGCACGCCGCGCGAAACGGCGTAGTCTTTCATCGCGCTCGGCTCGTCGTAGTTCGCCTCGCGCCCGTCGCCCGACATGATGATCGTCGGAGCGAATCCGCAATTGTATAGATTGATGGCGGCGTCGACGCGGTTTTCCAGAATGGGCGACAGCGACCCATCGGCATAGACGCTCGCGCCCAAAACGACGATGCAATCGACCCGCCAGGGGGCCTCGCACGACACCGCGCTATCGAGCGTTTCGATGTCGGCCTTCGAAGAGAGCACGATCCAGGCATTCACGCCGACAACGACGACGATGCACGCAAGCGCCATCGCGGCGACGCCTTTGAAAAACCCTCGAATCAAAACGCTCCCTTTCTCGGGGAAACCACATCCCCGCTCGACGGCGCCGAACAGCCGGCACGCCGCACACGGCATTGCGCATCGTTGTGCGCATAACATTCCTTTTGCATCCTACCCCACCCCGAAAACCAGCGGCGCCCGCTCGGCGACCTCCACGGGAAATCGGCCGTGCCTGCAAGAATGCAACACAAAAAAACAGGCGCCGCCCCGAAAGACGACGCCCGGAATCGACTGCCTATTTCACGCGGAAGCGGCTCGGCAGGACGGGTTATTTCACCACGATGTTGACCAGACGGCCGGGAATGACGATCTGCTTGACCACCGTCTTGCCGTCGACGGCCTTGGCGACGGCCGCCATGGCCTCTTCGACGATCGCCGCATCGGCGGCGTCGGCGGTAACCGTGATGCGTGCCTTCACCTTGCCGTTGACCTGCACGGCAAGCTCGACCTCGTCGGCCTTGGCCATCTCGGGGTCGTACGTCGGCCACGCTTCGTTGTGCACGCTGCCCTCGTGGCCGAGCACCGTGTGCCACAGCTCTTCGGAGAAGTGCGCAGCCATAGGCGCAAGCAGCTTCACGATGGTTTCGGCCACGTCGCGGCCGAGCTCGGCATCGCGCGCGGCAGGCGCGTTCTTGCGCAGGTAATCGCCCGAAGCGTTCACCAGCTCCATGATCGCGGCGATGGCCGTGTTGAAGTTGTTGCGCTCGAAGTCGTCGGTCACCTTGCCGGCAACGCGATGACGCTCGCGCAGCAGCGCCTTGGCGGATTCGGCCGCCTGCTCGGGCGTGGCCGCACCCTCTTCGTAATACGTCTGGTCGTCGGCTTCGCCCATGAGATCGTAGACGATGCGCCACACGCGGTTGAGGAAGCGGTAGATGCCGCCGAGGCCCGCCTCGTTCCAGTCGAGGTCTTTATCGGGCGGCGCCATGAACAGGATGTACGTGCGCACGGCATCGGCGCCGTATTCGTTCATCATGTCGACGGGCGACACCACGTTGCCCTTTGATTTCGACATCGTCTCGCCATGCTCGTCTTTCACCATGCCCTGGCACAAAAGATTGGTGAACGGCTCGTCGAAATCGACCATGCCCGCGTCGCGCAGCACCTTGGTGAAGAAGCGCGAATAGAGCAGGTGCAAAATGGCGTGTTCGATGCCGCCGATGTACTGGTCGACGGGCATGTAGCGGTTCGCCTTGTCGGCCGCGAACGGCAGCTGCTCGTTGTGGGGGTCGCAATAGCGCAGGTAATACCAGCTCGAGCAGGTGAACGTGTCCATGGTGTCGGTCTCGCGACGGGCGGGACGGCCGCACTTCGGGCAGGTGCATTCCACGAATTCCTTATGGTCGGCCAGCTGCTCGCCCTTCGTGATGTCCAGATCGAGCGGCAGCTCCACCGGCAGGTCTTCTTCGGGGACGGCAACGATGCCGCACTCGTCGCAATAGATTGCAGGAATCGGATTGCCCCAGTAGCGCTGGCGGCTGATCAGCCAATCGCGCAGACGGAACTGCACGGACAGCTTGCCTTTGCCTGCGGCCTCGAGGTCGGCGATGATCGCGTCCACGGCGGGCGAATGCTTGCCGCCCTCCATGCCGGTGTATTTGCCCGACTGAACCAGATAGCCCGTGGCCTCGAACGACTGCTCCCAGTCGACGTTTTCGACCACCATGTCCTGCTGATCTTTGAGCTGCTCGTACAGTTCGTCTTCCTTCGGCAGGATAATCGGCGGCACGGGCAGGCCGTATTTGCGAGCGAATTCGAAGTCGCGCTGGTCGCCGCAGGGAACGGCCATGACGGCGCCGGTGCCGTAATCGGCCACCACGTAATCGGCAACCCATACGGGAACCTTCTTGCCGTTGATGGGGTTGACCACGTAACGGCCCGTGAACGCGCCGTGCTTTTCCAGATCGCCCTGCGCGCGCTCGACGGCCGTAATCTTCTCGGCGCCTTCGACCACCTCGCGCACGGCGGCCTCGTATTCGCTGCCTTCGACAAGCTCCATCAGCCCGTCGTATTCGGGCGCGAGCAGGAAGAAGCTGCAGCCGAACAGCGTATCGGGACGCGTGGTGAACACGGTGATGTCGTGGCCTTCCATGGGCTCGCCCGAAGCGTCGCACAGCGTGAAATCGACCTCGGCGCCTTCGGAGCGGCCGATCCAGTTGGCCTGCATCTGCTTCACGCGCTCAGGCCAGCCTTCGAGCTTGTCGAGGTCGTCGAGCAGCTCCTGGGCGTAATCGGTGATCTTGAAATACCACTGCTCCAGCTCGCGGCGCTCGACGGCGTTGCCGCAGCGCCAGCACACGCCCTCGGTGACCTGCTCGTTCGCCAGAACGGTATGGCACGATTCGCACCAGTTCACCGGATTGCTGCGACGCTCGACCAGGCCCTTCTCCCACATTTTGAGGAAGATCCACTGGCCCCAGCGATAGTATTCCTTATCGCACGTACGCACCGTGCGGTCCCAGTCGTAGGAAAAGCCCATGCGCTTGAACACGTTGCGCTGGGTTTCGATGTTGCCGTACGTCCAGGTGGCAGGATGGCCGTTGTGTTTGATGGCGGCGTTTTCGGCAGGAAGGCCGAATGCATCCCAGCCCATGGGATGCAGCACGTCGAAGCCGCGCATCTTGTTATAGCGGGCGATCACGTCGCCGATCGAATAGTTGCGCGCGTGGCCCATATGGGGGTCGCCCGACGGATAGGGGAACATCTCGAGCACGTATTTCTTGGGCTTCGAGGCGTCTTCCGCCATCTTGTTCTGGTCGGTTTCCTCCCAGACCGCCTGCCAACGCGGCTCTATTTCGTGGGGGTTGTACTCTTTCATCTGCAGCTCCTGGATGTCTCGAAACATGCGGCCGCATGCGGCTCTTGGAACATGAATTCCGCCTATTATACGGCCGCGCGCAAAAATGGCGAAACCGACGCGGGAAAATTAACCGGGCTTTGACCGAGGGCTCATTGGCTCAACACGATGAGTGCCGTCGCGCCCGAGAGGCGCCGAGAAAGACGGGCGCGGAGAAATTTAACTCGACCTCGTCCGAAACAAGCCCCCTCTCGAACGGTGATTTCCTTCCCCGCTTTATTACCGCCTGCTATCCTTAAATATACATGTCCACCACGTCACGAAAGGAACCTCCATGGACAAGCCCATCGAAGCGCCCACCCCCCCCCGGAGATAAACGGACCGCAGTCTCCCAAGAAAGGCACCCTGTCGCCGAAGCAAAAGAAGCTTATAGCAGGCACAGTCGCAGCAATCGCCATTTTCATCCTCATCGCGGCACTTCTACCCTGTAGCCACGAATGGAAGGAAGCGACCTGCACGCAACCCAAAACGTGCACGAAATGCGAAGCAACCGAAGGCGATTCCTTGGGCCACGATTGGAAAGAAGCAACGTGCACCCAGCCTAAGACATGCGACCGCTGCAAAGCGACCGAAGGCAAGCCCCTCGGGCATGAAGTTGCGGAATGGACGACCGACAAAGAGCCAAGCTGCACGGAGACGGGATCGAAACACGGAATCTGCATTCGATGCAAAGAAACCATCGAATCCGGAATCCCGAAGACCGAGCATATCGAAGGCGAATGGGCTACCGTGAAAGAGCCCGTGGTCAATCGCGACGGCAGCGTTACCCCTGGCGAAAAGAACCTCACCTGCGCAACGTGTGGAGAAGTTCTTTCCCGCGAGCCCATCAAGCTCGAACTGAGCACCTCCCAGAAAAATGCGATGCGCACCGCGCAAAGATACCTCGATACCATGGGCTTCTCGTACTCGGGCCTCATCGACCAGCTCGAATATGAAAAGTATTCCCTTGAAGATGCGACATTCGCGGCAGACCACTGCGGCGCAGACTGGAATGAGCAGGCGGCACGAGTTGCTCAACGATATATCGACGTCATGAGTTTTTCTCGCGGCGGCCTCATCGACCAGCTCGAATACGAAGGATTCAACCAGGAACAAGCAACCTACGGAGCCGATGCCGTCGGCCTGTAATCCATTTCCCAGCGCGGCATACCCCCACACGCAACCTTAAAGCGATCGAACGCAAGGCTCCAACCTTAGATACGTCCGCCCATTGCGAACGCTTCTTGCAATCGGGCAAAAGCCCAGCTTCGAAGAAACAGGATGCTGGACTTTTCGTTTGACACCAGAACAGTTTGCCGATTCCCCGGAATGCTGCATGCAATAGTGGAATTGAAACGTCGC
>USEZ01000023.1 GCA_900553775.1 uncultured Slackia sp.
GGCGCGTCTTTCAAAGCGACGCGGCCTTCGCGGGCCGCATCGCTTTTCTTCTTCGGTTGTGATTCGGTGGTCTTAGAACCGCGAGCCACGTTTTCGCACTCCTTGCCTTTCGCCCGTCCGTCGACGCATGACGGCGCCGCCCTGCATCGAGGACGGTGCCGGAAATCCTACAGTTCGATGATCGCGCACACCACCATGGGACGCTGCTTGGTGCGCTCCCACAGAAGAGAAAGCAGCGCGTCGCGGCATACCTTCTCGAGGTCTTTGCCCTTGGTTCCCTTATCGAGCGCGCGACGCAGCGTCGCCTTGACCGTGTCGGTCGCTTCGCGGCGAAGCTGGGCGACGTCTCCGCCGGTGATGCCGCGCATCTCGACGCGCACGGCCCCTTCGATCTGCTTCTTGCGCACGTTCACCGCGGCGGCGATGGTGGCGAAGCCGTAGTTCGACAGCGCCTGGCGCTCGTCGAGCACATCGCGGGAGGTATCGCCCACCGACAGGCCGTCCACGTACACGATGCCGCTTTCCACCGGCTCGCCGAAGCGCACGCCCGCCTCGGAAAGCTCGAGCGTGTCGCCGTTCTCGCACAGGAAGATATTGCGCGGATCGACGCCCGTGGCCTCGGCCAGACGCGCGTGGGCGCGCAGGTGGGTTGCCTCGCCGTGCACCGGCATGAAGTGCGTGGGCTGCACGATGGAGAGCACGAGCTTGAGCTCTTCGGCGCCCGCGTGGCCCGACACGTGCACCATGGCGCGCTTCTTGTCGTAGACGTCGCACCCGATCTTGGCAAGGGAATTCACCACGCGCGTGACGGCCTTCTCGTTGCCGGGAACGGGCGTGGCGGAGATGATCACCGTATCGCCCTGGTCGATCTGGATGGTGCGATGCTCGCCGTTGGCGATGCGCGCCAGTGCCGAGAGCGGCTCGCCCTGGCTGCCCGTGCACATGATGACCACCTTCTCAGGCGGCGTGCCCTTAAGGTCATAGGCGTCGATCAAGTCGACGTCTTGAATCTTCAGATAGCCCAGACGACGCGCGATATCGGTGTTTTGCACCATGGAGCGGCCCGTCACCACCACTTTGCGGCCGTTGGCCACGGCCGCGTCGGCGATCTGCTGCAAACGATGGATATGGCTTGCGAAGCTGGCGATGATCACGCGGCCTTTGGCGTTTTCGATGATCTGGCGCAGCGTTTTGCCCACCTCGGCCTCGGACGGCGTGAAATTGGGGTTTTGCGCATTGGTGGAGTCGGACATCATGAGGTCGACGCCCATCTTCGAGAAACGCGCGAGCGCGCCGAAATCGGTATGCACGCCGTCGATCGGACTCTGGTCGAGCTTGAAGTCGCCCGTGTGGAGCACGTTGCCCGCAGGCGACTGCATGAACACGCCCACCGCGCCCGGAATGGAGTGGTTCACGGCGAAGAAATCGACGATGAAGCCGCCGAGCTTGATTTCGTCGCCCGCCTTGATTTCGGCGAGCTTCGCCTTCACGCGATGCTCGTTGAACTTGCCCTCGATCAGGCCGAGCGTCATCTTGGTGGCATAGATCGGCACCTTGCGCGAAAGGTCTTTCATAAGGTACGGCAGCGAGCCCGTGTGGTCTTCGTGGCCGTGCGTGATGATGATGCCGCGCAGCTTATGCTCGTTTTCGAGCACGTAGGTGTAATCGGGCAGGATTAGATCGATGCCGGGATGGTCGTCGTCGGGGAACATGAGGCCGGCGTCCACCAGCAGCATATCGTCGCCGCACTCGAACACGGTCATGTTCTTGCCGATGGCGTCGAGACCGCCGAGCGGAATGATCTTGAGCTTGGCGGCGGGGTTTTTCTTCACGCCTGCGCGACGGCGCGTGCCGTTGGTGGTTTTGGATGCGTTGCGCGTGCGCGGCTTGGAGAAGCTTTCCTTCTCCATCTTGTCTTCAGGGGTGATCTGCGGACGCTTGTGCTCCACCGACACGGTTTTATGGCGCGTGGTGTTGCGGCGACGGCGGTTCTGACCGCTGCGCTGCTCGGCGGAAGCGCCCTCGCCCGCCGCGGGCTTCGCCTGCGCGGCACGGCCTTGGGAACGGCCGCCCTGATTGCGCGGAGCGCGTCGGCCTTCGGTGCGCTCGGCGGCTTTCTCGGTGTTTTTGGCGGCGGAATCGCCCTGGATATGTTCGTTGCTCAAAACGGTAATGCTCCTTTGATATCGGATGACATGGTTGCTATACAAACATCGGCGGCGCCGATGCTCCATTCGAATACAGAAGAATCAAGGCGTCAGGGCCGCACGCGAGCGCGGCGGAAAACGACGCCGATTCGGACAATCAACGGTTCATTGTAGCAATTAACGAAGCGTCGCTCCATCGGCTCGGGGACCGAACGCGCAAATGCCATAACTCGCCGTACGGCGGACGGTCCCGTCGCCCGCGCGCATCAGGACGGGCGGAGCGAACCCGCTTTTGCACCTGCACCCGCCGACGGCCCCGGGCAGCGCAAAGGCTTCCGTCTATTCCAGATATGCGCCCGTCTGGCGGCTCCACAAGCGGGCATACACGCCGCCCGCCTCGATGAGCTCTGCATGCGGGCCGTCTTCGACGATGCGGCCGCCCTCGAGCACCACGATGCGGTCGAGGCTTGCCACCGTGGAAAGACGATGCGCCACCACGATGGCCGTGCGTCCGCGCATCAGCTCGGCGAGCGCGTCTTGCACCATTTTCTCGCTTTCGGAATCGAGCGCGCTCGTGGCCTCGTCGAGCACGAGAATCGGGCAATCGGCCAGCATGGCGCGCGCGATCGCGATGCGCTGACGCTGCCCGCCCGACAGCTTCACGCCGCGCTCGCCCGTCACGGTGTCGAAACCCTGCGGCAGCCGTTCGATGAACTCGAGCGCGTTGGCGCGCCGTGCCGCTTCGCGGATTTCGTCCATCGTGGCGTCGGGTTTGCCGTAGGCGATGTTTTCGGCCACGCTGCGATGGAACAGAAGCGACTCCTGCGGCACATACGCGATTCGGCGGCGCAGCGAGCGCTGGGTGGCATCGGCGATATTGCAGCCGTCGATTTCGATCCTTCCCTCCTGAATGTCGGACAGACGCAGCAAAAGTTTGGTGAGCGTCGTCTTGCCCGCACCGCTCGCCCCCACCAAGCCCACGCGCTGCCCTGCGGGAATATGCAGGTCGAAGTGGTCGAACACGCGGGTTTTCGCTCCCCCGTCCACATAGTCGAACCCGATATCCGAAAAATCGATCGCGCCCTCGCGCACCTCGAGGTCGAACGCATCGGGGGAATCGGCCACCAAACGCGGCTCGTCGAGCGTGGCCGTCATGCCCGAAGCGTCGCCGAACGCGCGGTTGAAGCGCTGCAGGCCGTTGTTGATGAAGTTGAACTGGTTGGTCACCGTGTAGGTGTAGGTGAACATCATCACGAGCGTGCCGGGCGTGATGCCGTACCACGCGTTGCCGCCCGCGATGAACACCGCCACCACGCTCATGATGGCGATGGTGATGCACGCCGTCACGATGCCGCGCGTAAGCGACGCCCACATGCGCTTGGAATCGCGCGCCACCACGTCTTTGTTCGCCGCATCGAACAGGCTGCGTTCGTAATCTTCGCGCCCGTAGGTTTTCACCGCCAAGATGTTGGCCACCGAATCGGACAGTTCGCCCGACAGGTGGTTTTGCGCGCCCGCCGCCTGCTCGTTGAGGTGCAGAATCCGCTTATACATATAGTAGGAAACGCCGGCGTACACCGCGAGCAGCACCATGAGGATGGCCACATACACCGGAACGCGCGGGGCCAGGATGGCGCACGTGAACACCACCGAGCAGACCACCGGCAGAAACGGAAACGTGATCGTTTCGAGCAGCAGCTGATAGGCGCTCATGAACTTCGTCGTCTGGCTGACGAGCGTGCCGCCGAAGCGGTTGGAATGAAAGCTCATGGACTGGTTGCACAGCGCATCGAAGCTCATCGTGGCCAAATCGTAGGATGCCGCGATCTGCAGCTTGTACATGGCGTAATCCTGCAGCTTGCTTGCGGCCTGGCCGCACACGTTGATGGCGATCAGCGCGAAAATGAACGGACCGAACGCTGAAAACACCTGGTCGGGCGACACCGAACCCGCGCTCACCTTGTCTACGATAAGGCTCATCACATACGGGTTGCCGTAGGAAAGCAAGGCGACGAAGAGAAACGTCGAAGCCATGAGCAGCGAAAACAGGCCGAAATGCCTGCGCGTGACCTGCCAGTAGTAATGAAGCGTGCGCCGCGTGGTGGATGCCGCGCGTTTCTTTTCGGAGGCGCCCTCGGATGCCATGCCTTCCCCTTTCGTCAGGCACCCGATTATGCCACAGCGGGCGCCCTTGCGCAGGCGCGGCAGACTCTACCGACGATTCCCTCAATTCTACCGATGGTCGGCTGCGTCGCATATTCCCCATGACATCATGGAGGCGCAAAGATGCGCAAATCAACGGAAAGAACGAAGAGCCATCATGCAAGATACGACGCTTGATGCGCACGGCGGCATCATGCCTATCGGCATAGGGCCGGCATGCCTTGGACTTGTCGCCGTATCGCATGCGGGCGAATAAGAGAACCGGCATCGCGGCAGCAAAAAAGGGCGAGGAAATCCTCGCCCTTTCTGCGTTTCGAAAGCTACAGGCCCAGCCAGAGCGCCACTTTCGGCGCATAGCCCATGATGAAGATGATCACGATGAGCGCGGGGATGCCGTATTTCACCCACACGCGGCTCCACGCGGGAAATTTCATGCCCTCGCCCGCATCGGCCTCGGCGAGGAAATTCTTCCATCCCCAGCCGAAGCGCGTCGTGCAGAACAGCACGAAGATCAGCGCGCCGAGCGGCAGCATATTGTTCGACACGATGAAGTCTTCGATCGACTGGATGTCGCCGATGCCGGGAATGGCGATGCCGGCAAGCACGTTGAACCCGAACACGCACGGCAGGCTCAACACCACCACGAGCACGGCGTTGATCGCCACGGCACGCTTGCGCTCGACGCCCCATTTATCCATGGTAAAGCTGATCAGGTTCTCGAACACGGCGATGACGGTGGACAGCGCCGCGAAGCTCATGAACACGAAGAACAGCGCGCCCCAGACGTTGCCGAGCGGCATCTGCCCGAACACCACGGGCAGCGTGACGAACACGAGCGAGGGGCCGGAGTCGGGCGTGACGTTGTAGGCGAAGCATGCCGGGAAGATGATGAGGCCCGCCAGGATGGCGACGAGCGTGTTGAGCAGCGTGACGTTGACGGCCTCGCCCGTGAGGCTGCGCTCGCGGCCGATCTTCGAGCCGAAGATCTCCATCGCGGCGATGCCGAGCGAAAGCGAGAAGAACGCCTGGCCCATGGCCGCATAGACCGCCTCGCCGAACGTGGCCCAGCCGCCTGCGAACATGCGGCTGAAATCGGGAATCAGATAGAACGCAAGGCCCTCGGCGGCGCCCGGCAGCGTGACCGAGCGGATGCACAGCGCGATCATGGCGACGAACAGGATGGCCATCATCCATTTGGTGATGCGCTCGACGCCTTTCTGCAGGCCCAGGCTGCATACGAGAAAGCCGATGACCACCGCGGCGAGCATCCAGCCCAAAAGCTCGGAAGGATTGGCGAGCATCGAGCTGAACGCCGCCCCCGTCACCTCGGCCGTGCCGCCGTCGAACATGCCCGACAGCATTTTCGGCACGTAGGCGAGCATCCAGCCCGCCACCGTGGTGTAGAACATCATCAAGATCATGCAGCCGATATAGCCCCACCAGGAAAACCAATGAAAGCGGCGCTTGGGTTCGAGCACGTCGAACGCCTGCGCGCAGCTTTTCTGGCTGGCGCGGCCCACGGCGAACTCCATCACCATGACGGGCAGGCCCAGAATGACCAGGAAGATCAGATAGAGCAGCACGAACGCGCCGCCGCCGTATTCGCCGGCGATATAGGGAAAGCGCCACACGTTGCCCAGGCCGATGGCACAGCCTGCGGCTACCAGGATGAAGCCCAGGCGGGATGCGAAGTGCTCGCGCTTCTGCTCCCCGCCTGCAGGCTTCACGGATTTCGTTTCAGCCATACATGCACTCCTTCACGAAAACAGTAAACAGGCGTTGGATTTTAGCACTATTATGCACGATACGGAATATCGCCTGCTCGCGAAGGGATGAAAACGGGCGGAAAACGGAACGGGGCGGGCCGCCCGTCCGAAACCGCCCGCACGATGCCGCCGCATGCGGCGCCATTTCGAAAGACGCTCCGCACGAAACGCCCTCCGCACGGCCGCGCGGACACGACGAGCCGGGTGCGGATGCGCGCAAAACGGGTCAGAGGCGCTTCGCGATGTCTTCGAGCCTGCGGACGCGATGATAGACCGCCGACTTCGACAGCGGCGGATTCGCCCGCTCGCCGAGTTCTTTGAGACTCGCATCGGGATAGCGCAAACGCAGGCGCACGAATTCCTGCAGCCCCGGAGGAAGGTCGGCCATCTTGCCGCTTTCGGCAAGCTTGCGGATGCTCACGATCTGATCGATGGCCGCCTCGGCGCTTTTCGCCTGATTGGCAAGCTCCGCGTTCACCTTGCGGTTGATATCATTGCGCACGCTTTTGCGCACGCGCTCGTTTTCCATGGTCAAAGCGCTTTTGTGCGCGCCGACGAACGCGAGGAACTCCGATATCGCCGTGCCGCTTTTCAGATACACGATATACGAGTTGCGCCTGCGCAGGATGCGCGCTTTGATGCCGCGTTCGGTCATCAGGCCGACGAGGCCTTCGGCAAGCCCTTCGTTTTCCACGGTTATCTCGAAGTGGAAATCGCCGCGCGGCTCGGCGATGAACCCGCTGCCCAGAAACGCGCCGCGCAGATAGGCCGCCTCGCAGCAGGGCTTTTCTATCAGATGCTCGTGGATGCCCATTTCAAGGCCGGCATCGCCTAAGACGCCCAAATCATGCAGCGCTTCCTCGACGCCCGGCTGAGAGGGCACCACGATCAGATAGTTCGGGGTTTTGTGCAGCACGCTGCGCCGCACGGTCAATTCCGTCTTGAGCGCGTAGCTTTGATGGAGCGACTTGATGATCAGGCGCGCCACCGAGCTGATTTCCGTCGCAAGCTCGAGGCGGTAGCGCCCGGGGCCCGAGAAGAACAGCGTGCCCTCGATGCGGATGAGCGCGGCAAGCGTCGCCTTGTCGCAATGGCTGCATCCGGAAGCGACGCGTGTCAGCTCGTCTTTGACATCGGCGGTAAACGACATAAGCCTTACTTTCTCAAACGCATACGGGACAAGCGGATCACGGCGCGCATGGCGTCGCGCAATGCCGACGCATCGTGCCAGGTGGGGCGCAGCGGGTCGGCGAGGTCGCGCACAAGGACGACAGGCCCCTGCTGCTGGATGGCGCGGGCGTCTTCGTAGGTGATGCGCACCGGACGAATGCCGCCCTCCTGCGCTTTCGCGGCCGATGCGGCCGCCGCGTCGCAGCAAGCGGCCCGAGCAAGGGATTCTATCCTTTTTTCGGGGCGCAAGGGCTCGGCGCTGTGAACGAGCATGTAATCGACCAGGCCGTCCATGCCATGGCGCGCAAGCGCCTCGAAATGCTCGCGCGCCGACATGCCCCACGTCTCGCCCTGCATGTCGGCGAGCGAGCAGACGAACACCACGACGCCTTTCGATGCGCGGATCGCGTCGATCACCCCCGGAACCATCAGGTTGGGAATGATCGAGGTGAAAAGCGACCCCGGGCCGAGCACGATCAGATCCGCCTCGCGGATCGCATCGAGCGCGCCCGCATAGGCATGCACCGGCGTGTCGGACTCGAGCCAGACGCGCCGAAGCGCCGTGGTGGATTTGCAGGCGCGCGCCTGGCCGTCGAGACGCACGCCGTCGCACGTCTCGGCGACAAGCATCACCTTGTCGAGCGTGGAGGGATACACATGCCCGCGTGCCGAAAGAAGCCGCTCGCAGATCGCGATCGCCTCGGGAAACGAGCCCGTCGCATCCTCGAGCGCCGAGAGCATGAGGTTGCCGAGCGTATGGTTGCGCGCGAACGAGAAGCGGTATTTGAACGCGCGCGTCAACGGGTCGGAGGCATCGGCCGCCATGGCCGCGAGGCATTTGCGGATGTCGCCCGGCGGCAAGACGCCCGCCTCTTCGCGCAGGATGCCGGTCGAGCCGCCGTCGTCGGCCATGGCCACCACGGCCGACACGTCGGCCTCAAGCGTCAAAAGCGTCCTGATCGATACGGGCGCGCCCGTGCCGCCGCCGACGACGACGGCCTTCACGGGCGTCGCCGTATCGTGCAGCGCCTCGTCGCCCACTTCGCAGCGAAGGCGCGCGAACGCCGCCGTGGCTGCGGGATCGTAGGCGAACGGCACGTCGCGAGGAACGAATTCGGCCATATCAGCGGGCCTTTCCCTCGGGTGCGGAACCGTCGAGCGCCGAGCGCACCGATTCGGCGAGCGCAAGATCGCGATGCGTCACGCTGACCCGATAGCCGCGCGTTTTGAGGTAGTCGCCGGTGCTTTCGGCAAGCGCGACGCTGCGATGCTGGCCTCCCGTGCACCCCACGGCGATCGCGAGCTGCTGCTTTCCTTCCTTCACATACCCGGGCATCACCACGTCGAGAAGCTCGCGCCACCGCTTGAGAAACTCCACCGTCTCGTCGCGATACATCACGAAATCGCGCACCGGGGCATCGAGGCCGGTCAGCGGACGAAGCGCCGGATCGTAATACGGATTGGGAAGGAAGCGCACGTCCATGACGATATCGGCATCGAGCGCGGCGCCGTGCTTGAAGCCGAACGAATACACCGTGACGGCAAGCCCTTCGCGCTCGTCGACGCCCGCGAACAGCTCGCGGATCTTCGTGCGCAGCTGCATGGGCAAAAGCTCGCTCGTGTCGATGACGTCGTGCGCCGCGTTGCGCAGGGTGAACAGCAGCGCGCGCTCGGCGGCGATGCCCTGCGCGATGGTCATGCCCTCTTCGCACAGCGGATGCCTGCGGCGGCTTGCCTTGTAGCGCGCGACCAGCTTGTCGTCGTCGGCGTCGAGAAACACCACGCGATAGGCCACGCCCGAATCGGAAAGCCTTTCGAGCTCTCCTTGCAGGTCGGCGAAGAAATCCTTGTTGCGCGCATCGCAGACCACGGCGAGCTTGCGCGCCTTCTCGCAGGCGCCGCGCGCCGTCTCCAAAAGTTTCGGAATCAGGCTCGCCGGCAGGTTGTCGATGCAGAAATAGCCCAAATCTTCGAAGGCATGCATGGCCTCGGTTCGGCCCGCCCCGCTCATGCCGGTGACGATCACCAGGTCGTTGGCGTTATCGGCCCTCAGGGTTTCGGCGTCAAGGTTCACGGCCCACCTCTTTTCAGGACGGCGCAGCCCTATGAGGGCCGCGCCGCTCACTCGTCGGATTCGATTCGGAAGCGGCGCTCATTATACTGCGCGAGCACCGCGTAGACTTCTTCGGCCACCTCCTGCGGCACCGCTTTCGCGGCCACGATGTCTTCGAGGCTCGCCTCGCACAGCTTGCGAAAGCCGCCCATGGCCGAAAGCAGGGCCTTTTTGCGCACGGGCCCCAGCCCCACCACGTCGTCGAGGATCGACTTCGTCATGCCCTTGCCGCGCAGCTCGCGATGAAACGTGATGGCGAAGCGGTGGCTTTCGTCGCGCACGTGCTTGACGAGATACAGCGAGCTCGACCCGCTCGGAAGCACCACCGGGCCGCTGTCTTGCCACGGCACGAACAGCTCCTCATCGCGCTTGGCCAGGCCCGCCACGGGAATGTCGGAGATACCGAGTTCTTCGAGCTGGGCAAGCGCCGCCGTGAGCTGGGGTTTTCCGCCGTCGACGATCAACAGGTCGGGCTTTTTGCCGAACCGCTCGTCGGCCATGCGCTCGGGAGCGTAGCGCCGCCCGAGCACCTCGCGCATGCTCAAGAAGTCGTTCGCCTCGGAAAGCGGCGTCTTGATCTTGAAACGGCGGTATTGGTTCTTATCGGGCCTGCCGCCCGTGAACACCACCATGGACGCCACGGTGTAGGACCCGTGGATCGTGGAGATGTCGAAGCATTCGATGCGCATCGGCGGCGCATCGAGCGCCAGCGCGCTTTCGAGCTGCAACAGCGCGTCGTTGATGCGCTTGTCTTCGTAGTTGGTGCGCACCTTGTAGCGGTTGAGCGTATGGGCGGCGTTTTTGCGCGCCATCGCCAAAAGCTCGGCCTTCTCGCCGCGCTGCGGCACGGTGAAGCGCACCTTGGCCCCGTGGGGGCTTGCGAGCTTTTCGGTCAGCCAGCCCTCCATGGCGCTTGCGTCTTCGAGCTCGCAGTCCACGATGACCTCGTGGGGAACGGATGTCGTGGCGTCGTAGTAGCGCAGGAGGAAATTGTGCAGCAGGTCGGCGTCGGGCACATCGCGGCCGCGGTCGAGCACGAACTCGTTGCCGTTGATGATGCGGCCCTCGCGGATCATGAACACGTGCACGCCCGCGATCGTCTCTTCGCGCTCGATGCCGATCACGTCGGCGTTCAGATTGCGGGTCGAAACGGCATGCTGTCGGTCGGAAAGCGACTCGATCGTGTCGATGCGCGCCTTGATGCGCGCCGCGCGTTCGAAATCGAGCTCGGCCGCCGCGTCGGCCATTTCGGCGGAAAGCTCCTCGACGAACTCGCGGCGGTTGCCCGCCAAAAAGCGCTCGATCCGAGCGACGTTTTCGGCATACCGCTCGGGCGTGATCCAGCCGCAGCACGCGCCCGGCCCCAGCCCCACGTGGGCATCGAAGCAGGGACGGGCGCCCCCCTCGCTCAAAACCGCATCGGGCGAGGCCGCATCGAGCTTGCGCTTGAGACGGCGCCATTCGGCGCATTTCGACGCGCAGATCGGAACCGCCTTGCGGGCGATGTCCACCAGATTGCGCGCGGCGCGGCTGTCGGTATAGGGGCCGAAATAGCGCGTGCCCGCAACATGCTTCTCCCGCGTGTATTTGATGGCGGGAAACACGTCGCCTTTCGTGATGGCGATGAACGGATAGCTTTTGTCGTCTTTGAAATCGGCGTTGAAAAACGGGCTGTACTGGCTGATGAGGTTCTTCTCGAGCACCAGCGATTCATGCTCGTTTTCCACCACGATGTATTCGAACGAGTCGATCTGCTCGAGCATGAGCGGGATCTTGGCACGCTCGTCTTGCCCCATGACGTATTGCTTCATGCGGGCGCGCAGCTGCTTGGCCTTGCCGACGTAGACGACGTTTCCGTCTTTGTCTTTCCACAGATAGACGCCCGGCAGCGCGGGAACGCTCGCCAGTTCTTGCTTTATTTCTCGGATGCGTGCTTCGTTTGCCATGAAGCGCAGTATAGAGCACGGCGAAACAGGCCGAAAGGCGGCGCTCTGCGCTGCACCGTTTCGGCAAAAGCGCCGAAACGGGACGATTCGCCCGGAGACGCCGAGACGGCAAGGCCCGCAAAGCGCGGACGGACGGGCGCCGCAAGACGACGCGCGGCACGTGCGCACGGCGGCGAAGGAGAAATGCCCGAAGGCCCCCGGGCGCATTGCGGGCCTTGCCCTACATCAGCGCATGGAAGAATTCGATGAGCACCGGCACGAGCGCCGAGCAGATCACGCCGTTGACCACGGAAAGCACCACCGTTTCCGAATTGGTGCAGCGGATCATCATGGGAAGCGTGGTGTCTTCGCTCGTGGCGCCCGCGGGCGCTATGCAGGTGGGATAGTTCAGATGGCGCGCAATCAAGGGGATGGTGAAAAACGAGATGAGCTCGCGCAGCAGGTTGGCAAGAAACGTGACGCTTCCCACCTCGGCCCCCGCGATGCCCGTGAGCATGACGCCCGAAAGGCTGTACCACCCGAACCCCGACGCGATCGCGCCGCCCACCGGCAGCGAGAACCCGCACAGAAGCGCGGCGAGAAGCCCGCCTGCGATAGAGCCGACGACGATGCCGAAGGGGATGATCAACACGCGCACGTGATACTGCTTGATCTTGCCGATAAGCCCCTTGCTGCCCCCCACGCTGATGCCCACGAAAAACATCAGGGCGAACAGCACCCAGTCGGAATGGGCGACGAGAGCGTCGACCGGCGGCAGGGGGACGGGGGCAAGGCCCGCCGCCACGCCGAGCACGAGCGCGCCGACGGCGATCGCGATCATCGTCGACTCGCCGCCGTCGGCGTCCACCGACTCGCGCGCCGCGACATGGGCGGCGTCTTCGGCATGGCGGCGCGTGATATCGGACATGAACGCGCGCGAGAGAAGATAGACGGCAACGACGGAACATGCGATCGGCAGCACGGCGAAGGCGAGGCTTGCCGCGCCGAGCGAAGCGAGCTCGTCGAGAAAGCCGTCGCGCCCGCCGAGCATGGCGCCCATGGAAAAGATCAGAAGGCCCGTGGCCGCCAGCGTGCATGCCGCGTTCGCCTTTTTGAGCGAATCGGGAAACACCGTGGCTCCGACCAAGACCCCCACGCACATCACAACCAGTATCTCCACGAGGCCTTCCATCCTTTCGCGACATCGATCCGCCATCCGCGCGACGGCGCACGGACTGCCCAGTATAGCAACCGCGCGCGTCGATGGGCACATTCCGCCCGCCGCGCGACCGCGCCGTGCGCCGCGGCGAAGTTCACGAAACGATGACGATCGAAGGCACGCCTGCGCCATGTGCGCATGCCCTCGCATAATGAAGACTTACCGCTATCGAAGGAACGCCATGCCATCCCATCGAAAAGAAGACGCCCCCTATGCCGACATCCGCACGATCGGCATCCCCCGGGCTTTGATGTATCACCGCTACGCGCCCGCGTGGACGGCCTTTTTCGAAGCGCTCGGCCGCGATGTCGTCGTGAGCAGGCCCACCGACGCCTCCCTGCTCGAACGCGGCGCGGCGCTTTCCGTCGACGAATGCTGCCTCGCGTCCAAGGCCTACATGGGCCACGTCGAATCCCTGATCGGATCGTGCGACGCCGTATTCGTCGCAAGTCTCGCGAACCTCGGGCGCCTTGCGAGCTTTTGCACCAAATACCAGGCGCTTCCCGACCTCGTGCGCAACACGTTCGCCGAAACGGACCTGCGCGTCGTCTCCTGCGCGGTCGAAGCGCAAGAGACGAAAACGACCATGGAAGACGCCTTCGCGGGTCTCGGCCTCGATTTCGGCGCGACGCCCAAAGAGGCGAAAGCGGCCGTCAAGGCGGGACGCGCCGCGCTCAAGGCCGCCGAAAGCGCAGCCGCCGACGAGCTCGACCGCACGCTGCGCGGCATCGAACGGGCAAGAAAGCGCGCCTCGGGCGACGGCGAAGACGAACCGCTCGCCATCCTGGTGGCGGCGCACCCGTACGTCGCCTGCGACCCGCTCATAGGAGGGCCCGTGATCGACGAGCTGCGCAACATGGGCGCCGCCGTGCTGCTCGCGCACGATTTCGACCATGCGCGCGCCCTCAAGGAAAGCAAGCGCTTCTCGAGCACGATGCCGTGGATCGTCAACCGCGAGCTCGTCGGAGCCATGCTCTGCCTGCACGAGCGCATCGACGGCATCGTGCTCATCAGCGCATTTCCATGCGGGCCCGACTCCATGACCAACGACGCGATCGCCCGGCATATCGAAGGAAAGCCCCTGCTCACGCTGACCGTCGACGCCCAAAGCGGCACGGCAGGGCTCGAAACGCGCGTCGAGAGCTTCGTCGATATCCTTCGTTACCGACGAAAAGGAGGCTATCTGCGATGAATGCGACCGATTCCGCGCGCAAAGACGCCGCCCGAAGCGCGAACGATCCTCTTCCGCTGCGCGCCGCCAATTTCCTAGGCGATACGCTCGATGCGCTCGATACGCTGACGCGCCGCTACGACGACGGCCCGCGCGCCGGCGTCGCCGCCGCGAAGGGCGGCGCGAAACGCACGCCAAGCGCAAGCGCCACCGCCACGCCAAAACCAAGGTGGCCTTCCTGCGCTACGGCTATTACGGCATCGGATTCAAGTTCTTCGTCGAACAGGTGCTCAATGCCGAATACGTCGATCTGGGAGAATCGACCAAACGCACGCTCGAAATCGGGTCGGCCCACAGCAACGATTTCGTCTGCGCGCCGTTCAAGCATATCCTGGGCGATTACATCGAGGCCCTCGAGGCGGGGGCCGACGTGCTCGTGCAGTTCACAGGCCCCTGCCGCCTGGGCTATTACGGAGAGCTGCAGGAATCGATCCTG
Organism: uncultured Slackia sp.; assembly: GCA_900553775.1. GTDB lineage: Bacteria > Actinomycetota > Coriobacteriia > Coriobacteriales > Eggerthellaceae > Slackia. The sequence continues at coordinate 14,171 of USEZ01000023.1, forward strand.
CGCGACATGGGCTACGAGTTCGAGATGCTCAACTTCGCCGAAATAGCGGGGCGGCCTTTGAAGGAATACATCGCCACGTGCAAGAAGAAGGTCAATCCCGACCTTTCGGTGGCCCAGGGCGTCAAAGGCATGCTCGCCGCCTTCAAGATGGTCGAATGCCTCGACGCCTACAACGACCGCTACCTCGCCCTTGCGGGATTCGATACGCGCCCGGGAGATTCGGCCGCCGCGCGCGAGGCGTTTTTCGCCGACATGGGCGCGTGCGAAACACGGGCCGATGTGGAAAGCGCCTATCGCCGCGGCATCGCGGCCCTCGAGGCCGTTTCGCGCGACAAGCCCGACGACGCCCTGTGTATCGGCATCGTGGGAGAGTATTTCACCGCGGTCGACCCCCGCAGCAACCTCGACATCGAAAGCAAGCTCCTGTCGATGGGCGTCGAGCTGGCGCGCGCCATGAACATCACCAACCGCAACCTGCGCTACAACGAGCCCGAACTGCGCCGGGAAATCTCCGAGTACGTCGAATACGACATGGGCCCCACCTCGACGCTCACCCTCGCTGCGGCGAAGCGCTACGCCGATGCGGGATTCGACGGCATCGTGCATCTGAAATCGAGCGGCTGCACGCCCGAGATCGACTGCATGCCCGTGCTCCAGCGCATCAGCCGCGACAGGCACATCCCCGTGCTGTTCCTCAGCTACGATTCGCAGACAAGCGATACCGGCCTCGACACCAGGATCGAGGCGTTCTACGACATGATCGCCATGAGAAAGGCTTCGCGATGACCGAACCGACACATACCCCCGACGCACGCCGCCATGCGTTTCTCGGCATAGACACGGGGTCGATTTCCACCAAGGGCGTGATCGTCGACGAATCGCGCTCGATCCTCGCGCGCACCTACCTTTGGACCGAAGGCGACCCGTCGTCGGCCGCACGCCGCGTGGTCGACGACCTCGCCTCGCAGATAGACCGCGACGAAATCGACGTCGTGGCGGTCGGCACCACGGGAAGCGCGCGCAGGCTCGTCGGCGCGATGCTCGACGCCCAGGTGGTGAAAAACGAGATCACCGCCCATGCGGTAGGCACCACGTTTTTGCATCCCGACGTGCGCACCATCTTGGAAATCGGAGGACAGGACTCCAAGATCATCTGCGTCGAAGACGGCGTGGCGGTGGATTACGCCATGAACACGCTGTGCGCCGCGGGAACGGGGTCGTTCCTGTCGAGCCAGGCCCATCGGCTCGGCGTGGAAGTCGAAGACTTCGGCCCGATAGCGCTGACGTCGAAAAGCCCCGCCAATATCGCGGCGCGCTGCACGGTGTTCGCGGAAAGCGACCTGGTGCACAAGATCCAGATGGGATACGCCCGCGAAGACGTGATCGCGGGATTGTGCAAGGCCGTGGCGACGAACTATCTCAACAACGTGGGCAAAGGCAAAAGGATCGAATCGCCCGTGGTGTTTCAGGGGGGCGTGAGCAAAAACGTCGGCGTGGTGCACTTTTTCGAAGAAGCGCTCGGCTGCAAGGTCGCCGTCGACGAAGACGGCCATCTCATGGGCGCGTTCGGAGCGGCGCTTCTGGCGGCCGCGGCGCCCCGGCATTCGTGGCGTTCGTTCGGATTCGACATCGACGACTTCGAGTTCAAGACGCGCGAGGTCGTATGCGGGAAATGCCCCAACCGCTGCGAGATCGTCTGCGTCTATCGCGACGACGACCTGATCGATTCGTGGGGAAACCGCTGCGATAAGGGGGCGCTTCGCAGCGTGCGAAGGCGATAGGCCGCACGAAACGGAAAACGCCCGCTGCGGCGAAAACGAACATGCAGACGGCAAGGCCGGGTTCGCGCCCGGCCTTCTTCGTGCCCGCGTACGAAACGGCGTGCCCCGAAAAGACGGACGGCGCATGAAACGCCCCTTGTGCGATACGTCCATATAGGATAAATTACGAACATCAGTACGATTTATGCGAAAGGACCGCCATGCGCCTTCTGCACATCTCAGACCTCCATATCGGCAAGCACGTCAACGAATTCCCGATGCTGCAAGACCAGCGCCACATCCTCGACGCCGTGCTCGACATCATCCGCACGCGCGAGGTGGACGCCCTGCTAATCGCAGGCGACATCTACGACCGCGCATCGCCGAGCGCCGAAGCCGTCGCCTGCCTCGACCGGTTCCTTTCCGCCGTCGCACGGTCGGGGGCGACCTGCTTCGCCGTGGCGGGCAATCACGATTCGGCCGAACGCGTGGCCTATGCCTCGCATCTGCTGTCGGAAAGCGGCATCCACCTCTCCCCCGTCTATACCGGCTCGATCGAGCGCCGCACCCTCGAAGACGAGCACGGAAGCGTCGCGTTCTGGCTTCTGCCCTTTCTCAAGCCCGCACACGTGAAGGCATGCTTTCCCGACGAGGACATCCCCGACTACACCGAGGCCCTGCGCCGCGTTATCGAATCGTGCGACATCGACCCTGCGCAGCGCAACGTGGCGATTGCCCACCAGTTCGTCACGTTCAATGGAATAGGCCCCGAAAAAAGCGATTCCGAGCTGTCGCTCGGCGGGCTCGACAACGTCGATGCCTGCGTGTTCGACCCGTTCGACTACGTCGCCCTCGGGCATATCCATCGCCCCCAGCGCATCGGGCGCGACACGATGCGCTACAGCGGAAGCCCCTTGAAATACTCCGCATCGGAAATCCGCTATCCGAAATCGACCCCCTTGATCGAGCTCGGACCGAAAGGAGAGATATCCGTCGAGCTCATTCCTCTCGTGCCGCTTCATGACATGCGCGAGATAAAAGGGCCGCTCGCGGGGCTTACGGCACGCGAGACGGTCTGCGAGCTCGACGAGCGCGAACGCGAAGACTACATCCACGCCGTCCTCACCGACAAATTTCCGCCGATAGACGCCCTTTCGAAGCTGCGGGCGGTCTATCCCAACGTCATGAGCGTCTCGTACGACAATGCCCGCAGCGCTGCCGGAAACGGATCGCCGGAAGCTCACATGCACGATATCGAAGAAATCGACCCCATGAGCCTGTTCGCCCGGTTCTACCGGGAGCAAAACGGCGAAGACCTCAACGACCGGCAATATCGAACGGCGCTGCATGCGCTCAAGGAAAGCGAGGAAGACCTATGAGGCCGATCAAACTGACCATGCGCGCATTCGGACCTTACGCGAACACCGCCGAAGTCGATTTCACGAAGCTCGGCGAAAACGGCATCTATCTGATCGCGGGCGATACGGGCGCGGGAAAAACCACCGTCTTCGACGCCATCTCGTTCGCGCTGTTCGGCCACGCGTCGGGCGACGAGCGCAGCGCGCGCTCCCTGCGCAGCGACTTCGCCGATCCCGAGGCCGAAACAAGCGTCGAACTCGATTTCTCCTACCGCGGCAAAACGTATCGCATCAAACGAAGCCCCGGATACGAGCGCGCCAAGAAACGCGGCTCCGGAACAACCGAACAAGCGCCCGAAGCGTGTCTCGAGCGCCCGGGAGAGCCGCCCATCACGCGCGTGCGCGACGTGGACGCCGCCATCGTGGACATCCTCGGAATCGACCGACGCCAGTTCGCCCAGATCGTCATGATCGCCCAGGGCGATTTCCGCAAGCTGCTTTCGGCCGGCACCGACGAACGAAGCCGGATCTTCCGCAAGCTGTTCGATACCGAACGTTATCTCGCATTCCAGCAAAAGCTCGCAGAAGAAAAACGCGCGCTCGAAAACGAGCATCGCTCCATAGCCCAGAAAACACGCATCCACGCCGAATCCGTCGCCGTAAAAAGCGACACCGCCGAGGCGCTGCAGATACAAGAGCGGCTCGGCGCCGACACCCTGCAGCCAGCATGGCTCCAAGAAACGCTGCGCGGCATCGTGGCGCGCGACGAAAAACGCCTGGAAGAATCGTCGAGCAGGCTTGCCGCCGCGGAGAAACGCAAAGACGCGGCGCTGCGCGCCGAAGACGCCTGCCGCCGCGCCGGCGAACTTCGGGCGGCCCTCGCGCAAGAACGAGCCCGCAAAGACTCGCTCGAACGCGCCGCCTCGAACGCTCGGAAAGCGTTCGAATCGCAAGCGGAAGAACAGCACGAGCGGCAGAATTGCGCCGAAAGGGCCGCCGTCGAACAAAACGGGCTTTCCGCCTACGACGAATCGGACCGCCTGCGAAAAGAAGCCGAACGCGCATACCGCGAGACGCAGAGCGTGCAAGAAAGCGTTCGGGCGCTTTCCGCAGACCGGCAAAAACAACGCGCCGCCCGCGATGCCGCCGAAGCCGCGATAGAGAGCCTGTCCTCGGCCGAAGACGTGCTTTTCGAAGCGCGCTCCGCGGAAAAAGAAGCATGCGACCGGATGCAGCATATCGAAGAGCATGCAAGGGCATGGAATGCCCTGCAGCAGACCGCACGCGAAGCGCGCGAAGCCGGAAAGCGCCGCGAAGAGGCCGAAGCGTCCTCGCAGCGCGCCGAAGCGCGGCGCATGCAGGCCGCACGAGAAATAGACGAGGCCGACGCGCTGTGCGGCTCCCTCGCGCACGCCCCCGAACAGGCGGCGCGCTGCGAA
>USEZ01000024.1 GCA_900553775.1 uncultured Slackia sp.
TTCACCGTGGCTATGACGGTCATGCCACCATAGCTGATTTCCACCTGGCGCCCCAGATACGAACGGGCATTGGGCCACGACAGCGGAATGGCGACGCCCATGGACGTTTCCGTCACAAGCGCGCCCGATGCGGTCGGCTGGCCGAGCGTTCCATCGCTCGTCGAGCCGTACGCGGATGCGGAGCCCGTCTTCCAGCCCGCCTGTTCGCCGCCCGCCCCGTCGGAAGAGCCTCCCGACGAGCCGGAGTTCGACCCCGCATTGCCCGTCCCGGCATTGCCCGCCCCGTTGTCGGAAGGGTTCGATTCCTGCGACGAGGGCTCTTCGGGAGTCTGCTCGAGAGCGGGGGTCTCGGCCGCCAGCGCCTCGGCCTGGGCCTTCAGCGCAGCAAGACGCTCGGCCTCCGCTGCCGCGGCCGCCTCGTCTTTCGCCTTGGCAAGCTGCGCTTCGGCGCCCGAAACCACCTGGGCGGCCTCGGCGGTCTTCTGCTCGGCTTCGGCGAGCTTTGCCATCTGCTCGTCTTTTTTGTCGTTAAGATCGTCGAGCGCGGCATTGAACGCCTCTTCGCGCCCGCGCTGCAGCTCGATTTCTTCCGCCTGGGCTTTTTGCACGGAATCGACGTAATGCATGTTGTTCAGCAGGTCGGAAAGATTCTCCGACTCCAGCAAAACCTTCAGCATGCCCACGCCGCCGCTTTTGTATTCGTACGACATCATGTCGCCCAGACGTGCACGGCCCTCCTGCACCTCGGATTGGGCGACCATGACGCCTTCGATGGCGTCGTCGATCTTGACCTGCAGGCCGTCCGCCTCGTCTTGCAGCCTGTCGTGCTCTTCGACGATCTGCGCAAGGCGCGCCTCCGCCGAATCGAGCGTTTCCTGGGCATCGGATACGCTGTCGGCCCATGCCGCAGGAGCGGACATGGGCATGCACAGAGCTGCTGCCAGCACGGATGCCGGCAGCAGCATGGGTATGTTTTTCGAGTACCTGATGGGTTCTACTTTCCTCGGTGGACAGAAACGCACGCTCTAGCGCGCAGTGCTCACATAGGGAGTCTTGTCTTTGAGCAGCACGTCATGCGCGCCGCCCTCGACGATCGAGGTGGAAGACACCACGGTGAGCTTCGCCTTGTCGCGGAACTCGGGAATGGTGAGCGCACCGCAGTTGCACATGGTGGAACGGATCTTGAGCAGCGTGACGGCGATGTTGTCTTTCAGGCTGCCGGCATAGGGAACGTAGGAGTCGACGCCCTCTTCGAAAGACAGCGACTTCTTGCCGCCCAGATCGTAGCGGCCCCAGTTGCGGGCGCGGGCGGAACCTTCGCCCCAGTATTCCTTCATGTAGGTGCCGTTGACGACGACCTTGTTCGAGGGGCTCTCGTCGAAGCGGGCGAAGTAGCGGCCCAGCATGACGAAGTCGGCGCCCATGGCAAGGGCGAGCGAGATGTGGTGGTCGTAGACGATGCCGCCGTCGGAGCAAATCGGCACGTAGATGCCGGTTTCCTCGTAATACTCGTCGCGCGCCTTGGCGACCTCGATGGTAGCGGTGGCCTGGCCGCGGCCGATGCCCTTGGTCTCGCGCGTGATGCAGATGGAACCGCCGCCGATGCCCACCTTGATGAAGTCGGCGCCGGCTTCGGCGAGGAAGCGGAAGCCTTCGCGGTCGACCACGTTGCCGGCACCGATCTTGACGTCGTTGCCGTAGTGCTCGCGCACCCATTCGATGGTCATCTTCTGCCAATCGGAGAAGCCCTCCGAAGAATCGATGCACAGCACGTCGGCGCCGGCCTCGACCAAAGCGGGAACGCGCTCGGCATAGTCGCGGGAGTTGATGCCCGCGCCCACGATGTAGCGCTTCTCGCCGTCGAGCATCTCGAGCGGGTTGTCTTTATGGGAGTCGTAGTCTTTGCGGAACGTCATATAGACCAGACGATCCTCGCTATCGACGAGGGGAAGGCTGTTGAGCTTGTGGTCCCAGATGATGTCGTTGGCCTCTTTAAGGGAGGTTTCGGCGGGAGCCACGATGAGCTTCTCGCGCGGGGTCATGAAGTCGGAAACCTTCGCGTCGAGCGCCATGCGGGACAGGCGGTAATCGCGCTCGGTGACCACGCCGAGCAGCTTGCCGTTGGGCCGGCCGTCGTCGGTGACGGGCATGGTGGAGTGGCCGGTGGCCTCTTTCAGAGCGAGCACCTGTTCGAGCGTCATGTCGGGCGAAAGCGTGGCGTCGCTGACCACGAAGCCCGCCTTATGCTGCTTCACGCGGGAGACCATGGCGGCCTGGTCTTCGATGGTCTGGTTGCCGTAGATGAAGGACAGGCCGCCCTCGGTGGCAAGCGCCACGGCCATGCGATCGTCGGAAACGGCGGCCATGATGGCGGAAACCATGGGGATGTTCAGCGAAAGAGGGCACTCCTCTTCGCCTTTGCGGTAGCGAACCAGCGGCGTTTTCAGGCTGACCTTGGTCGGAATGCAGCTGGCGGGCGTGTGCCCGGGAACCAGCAGATACTCGTTGAAGGTGCGCGAGGGCTCCTCGTAATAAAACGCCATGTGGCTACTCCTTCGTCTTGGGACCGAGACTTTATATGACCGGTTATTATAGGCCTCACGCCGCCGTTGACCATACCCTCCGATGTAAAAACGAAGCTTTCCGGGCACGCGCCACACGAAAACAGCACCTTTCGCTTTATGCTGCTAAAGCGTTTCATGCGAAACGCCCGTGAAAACGAAGCATGGCGACGCACGCCGCGCCTCGATGCGCGAAAAGCAAGCGGCGCCCCATCGTCGACGAAGGCCGCCCGAGCGCCGAGAGGCGGCGAGGCTCGAACGGCGCGCGCCGCCATGCAGGACACGAAACCGACCCGACACGAAAGCAGGAATCATGGAGCATACAAACGCCTGGCTTTCCTACGGCGACGCCGACCTGACGGCCGTGGAGTCCTTTGCAGCCGAGTACAAGGCATTCATCAGCAAGAACAAAACCGAGCGCGAATGCGCGGCGACCGCCGTGGCAATGGCGCGCGAAGCGGGATACGTCTCGCTCGACGAGGCGCGCACGGCAGGCCGCACGCTTGCGGCGGGCGACAAGGTGTACGCCGATTGCTTCGGCAAGTCCGTCATACTCGCGCAGATAGGCCGGCGCCCGATGGAAGAAGGCCTCAATATCCTGGGCGCGCACATCGACAGCCCGCGCCTGGACATCAAGCAGAACCCGCTCTACGAAGCGGGCGGATTCGCGCTGCTCGATACGCACTACTACGGCGGCATCAAGAAATACCAGTGGGTCACGCTTCCTTTGGCCATCCACGGCGTCATCGCGAAAAAAGACGGCAGCGTGGTGGAAGTGAATATGGGAGAAGACGAAAACGACCCGGTATTCTGCGTGACCGATCTGCTGGTACACCTCGCCCAAGACCAGCTGCAGAAAAAGGCTGCCGAGGTGATCGAAGGCGAAAACCTCGACATTCTGGCGGCGGGACGGCCCGCCAAAACGGCCGACGCATGCGATAAAGCAACCGGCGCGCAAGCCGACGAGCTTGACAAGCTTGCCGAGAAAGAGCCCGTCAAAGCGCTGCTGCTTTCCATCCTGGCCGAGAAATACGACATGGAAGAGGCCGATTTCCTCTCGAGCGAGCTCGAGGTGGTGCCCGCAGGCGCGGCGCGCGATTGCGGCTTCGACAAATCGATGGTCATCGGCTACGGCCACGACGACCGCGTGTGCGCCTACCCCAGCCTGATCGCCCAGCTCGAAGCAAGCGATCTGGACAAGACGGGCGTGTGCATCCTGGTGGATAAGGAAGAAATCGGCAGCGTGGGCGCCACGGGCATGACTTCGATGTTTTTCGAGAACACCGTCGCCGAGATCATGGACCTTGCCGGCCAGGCGGGCGATTTGCCGCTGCGCCGCTGCCTGGCGAATTCGAACATGCTCTCAAGCGACGTATCCGCCGGCTTCGACCCAGCCTACGCCAGCGCGTTCGAGACGAAAAACGCGGCCTATCTGGGACGCGGCGTGGTGTTCAACAAATTCACCGGCAGCCGCGGCAAGAGCGGCTCCAACGATGCCAACGCCGAATACATGGCCAAGATCCGCGCCGTCATGGAGAAGGGCAACGCGGCGTTTCAGACCGCCGAACTGGGCAAAGTGGATGTCGGCGGCGGCGGCACCATCGCCTATATCCTGGCCAAATACGGCATGAACGTGATCGACTGCGGCGTGGCGGTGCTCAACATGCACGCGCCGTGGGAGGTCATCGACAAGGCCGACCTCTACGAGACGCTCAAGGCCTACCGCGCGTTCCTGAAGTGGGCATAGCGCCTGGCTGAGCACGAGACGCCCGAAGACGAAAACGGGCGGCACGACGAAAAGGGATGGAAATCCACCAGGGTTTCCATCCCGTCTTTCGTTCGATGGCGCTTGAATCCAAAGGATTCGACCGTAATCGAAACTTTTTGTCTTTATGTACATAATTTCGATTACAGTCGAAACTATACGGGCATCTACGGGACGTTCATAGTCGCCGCGGCTACGACGTACGAATCGGAAAAATCGGCGATAAGGAAATCGACTTCATCGCTCGCAAGCACAACGACACGCAGTATTTCCAGGTGTGCTATCTGCTTGCAAGCGATGCGACCGTCGAGCGCGAGTTCTCGTCGCTTGAAGCCGTGAAAGACAATTACCCGAAACACGTCCTTTCGCTCGACGAATTCCCCCGCGAAAGAAACGGCATCAAAAGCACCAACCTCATCGATTGGCTTTTGGAAGAGCAGTAGGCATGCGGCGGGGCGATTTCTTACACCCAAAATCGCATGCCTTTCAAACCCATACGAGGAAGCCACCGGCTACGCATACGCAGCGATGGCTTCCTCTCTTGGGCAAAACATTCAAGGCGCACCGCGCGTTTTTAAGGCAGAAAGCACCTAGCAGAACCCGATAACGCATTTGAAACCGCGAAAGACAGCCGCCCGAAACACCTTCTTTCGCTCGACGAATTCCACCGCGAAAGAGGAGGCGCAAAACGCCTACTCCACATCGGCCAAGACAATTTAAAATCGGCAACGCGCACCCCCCTTGACCCTCAAGCGACTTGAGGGTCCATCATGGCGATATCGGACCCCGGGGAAACGGACCGAACGTCACGAGGAGGAACATTATGCATTCGACATCTCGTCGCACTTTCATCAAAGCAGGAGCGCTCGCGGGCATCAGCGCCCTCGGTGCGACCGCGCTCGCGGGCTGCTCCCCGAAGACAGCTGCATCCTCGCAGCCTTCTTCGGCCCAAGACATCGCTTGGAACGGCTGCTTCGACGTCGTGGTGGTAGGCTTCGGCGCCGCCGGAGCAGCCTCCGCCATCGCCGCAGCCGAAGCGGGAGCCCACGTCTTAATCGTCGACAAAGCCCCCGAAGGCCACGAAGGCGGAAATAGCCGCTACTGCGCACAGCTTTTCGTGTCTATTTCCGACTTCGACCAGGGCCTCGAACACTACAAGGCGCTGCGCGGCCAATTCTACACGCCCGACGACGTTTTGGAGACCTATGTCCAGGGCATGTGCGACATCCGCTCGACCCTCGCTTCTTGGGGCGCCGACGAATCGGGCATGGTCGATCTGACCGACAAAAAGATTTCAAACCTCACCGTAGAATACCCCGAGCTGCCCGGTTCGAGCGCCGTGCGCACGAACCTCATCGACGGCAAAGTAAGCCAAGCGGGATTGTGGCGCTTCCTAAAAAAGGGAGTCGTAGCGCGCGCAGACATGATCGACTGCTGGTATGAATCGCCCGCAACGGCGCTCATCCAAGACCCGACGACAGGAGCCGTCGTAGGCGTGGAGATCGACCATGATGGGGAAACAGTGCGCATCGCCGCACGCAACGGCGTAGTGATGGCACTCGGCGGATTCGAGAACAATCCTGAATACATGCAGCAAGCCACGGGATATACCACCGTCTACCCCATCGGCACGCTCTACAACGAAGGCGACGGCATTCGCATGGCTCAGCAAGTCGGTGCGAAGCTGTGGCATATGGGAGCCTGGGAAAGCAACGGCATCGGACTCGCCCAGAAAGAAGACCGCATGCGCAACCTTTCCACACGGACGTTTTTCACCTCAGGCTCGGTCGTGCTCGTAGGAACGGACGGCAGCCGCTATATAGCCGAAGACCTCGAACAGCGCCACGGACATTTGAAGATTGCGGGATCATGGATCATGCCGCAACGTCCACTACGCAACTTCTTCGTATTCGATGAGGCGCAGAAAGCTGACCTCGAAGCCGGAAAAGTGAAGTATTACGTCACCTACGAATTCACGGACATCGATTCCAAGCTGGAAAGCGGGCTCATCTTCAAGGCGAACACGCTCGAAGAAATAGCGGAGCATTTCGACATGGACCCCGCAGCCCTGCGCCGTACGATCGATTTGTTCAACCAGGCAGCCGAAACAGGCATCGATGCGTTCGGACGCTCCGCCGAAGCCATGCGCGCTTTCGGCGACGGCCCCTATTACGCCCTCGAAGCCTGGCCTTCCGTTCTCAACACCCAGGGTGGCCCCGAGCGCACCGCCCAAGGCGAGATTCTCGGAGCAAACGGCTCACCCATTCCCCATCTGTATTCAGCGGGCGAATTCGGAGGCGTGACGGCAAACGACTACCAGGGGGGCGGAAATATCGCCGAGTGCATCGTGTTCGGCAAGATTTCAGGTGAAAACGCGGCCGCTGCAAAAGACGATGCGCTCGATATCGATGCCACAAAGCTCGAATTCGTTCCCGGATGTGGCACGCAATCGGTCTATGACCAGATGCCCGATACGTCGACTCTCTCGGCAAACGAAAAGGTCGGTGTCGGAGAAGGCCTGGGCGGCCCCATCTGGGCGAAGGTATCGCTCGATGGCTCTTCGATCGCAAACGTCGAAATCATCCGCGCCACCGAGACCGAGGGCGTCGGCGACCCGGCGCTCGACAGTCTTCCCGCCCGCATCGTTGAAGCAGGCAGCACCGATGTCGACGTAATCGCAGGCGCGACCGTCACCAGCATCGGAATCATCCAGGCCGTCGAAAACGCACTCGAATCCTAATTGCCCCGAGCGGCCCACAACGCGGCGGGCGCTTCGAAGCCCCTCCATCGAAGTGCCCGCTCACGCGGCGCATATGCACGCGTACAATTCATCTGTCGACGAAACGCTTCGGCGCATGACTTCCGGAGGGAAACGATGCATACCACCCATCCAAACAGGCACGGCGAGAACGACCAGACCGCCCTCTCGACGGGAGAGCTCGCATGCTTTCTCGGCATGTCCTCGCAGGGGCTTCGTTGGTACGAGCAGCAACACTTCGTCAAACCCGAGAAAACGCCCAACGGCTATCGAGAATACACCTCCGACGACCTGTGCATTCTTTCGCGCATGCGCTTCTACCGCCAATGCGGCTTTTCAACGGAGGCCATAGAATCCCTTCTAGACTCCGATCCGCATAATGCCCGCACGTTCGTGGAAAGCAGAATACGCGACATCGAACGCTCGCTTGCCATCGAACACGCAAAGCTCGATTCGCTTAAAAAGAACGCCCGTCTGCTCGAACGGGCGCAGCATGCGCCCCTCGTCGAGATATCGGCGCTCGAAGCATTCTGGCTGCGAAAAATCTACCGTATGGAAAACGGACGTCTCATCCCCCGCCGCACTTCTTCAAAATACTGGACGAGCTGCCTTCCTTTGGCGCACTACTACACCGCGCGAACGCGCGACGATACGGGCGACACCCACGACCTCGTGGGCGTGGGCATTTCAGAAACGAAACTCGCGTACGCAAACGACCAGGTGAAAGAGGATATCGAAAACGGCGAGGCAACATATATTCCGCAGCAGAAAGCGCTCTACGCCATCCTCGCACCGACCGAAACGCCATTTCTGCCGGCCATACTCGACGAAGCATGCGCACTTTGCCCGGCAGCGAAACCGCAACTCGACGGAAGCATCTACGCGCGGCCGATAACCTGCCATCGAGTGAACGAAGGCGTTCAGACATACTGGGAGGTTTGGCTGCCTCTGCGCGAAAACCGATGACCCATGACGGCATAAACGCAATCGACCGCGATCGAAACTTTTTATCTTTTGCCCGTAGTTTCGATTACGGGCGAAACTACGCAAGCCGCCCATAGACCGAATTGCAGTCATTGCGGTGCAGCGTAAAGCGGCACTTGCAGATTCCTTGCCCTCTTCGAAATGCCGCCCGCACGCTGGGTCCGCGCGTACTACCATAGGCCGCGTTCTCCAAAACGACATACGACGAAATCGATTGCCCCGTGCAACGAAAGGATATCCGTGTCTTTATCGCCTTCTTCCCGCAAAAGCACCGCCACACCCCGGCCGTCCTCCATTTCAGGCGCCCAGGTATTCAAGAAATTCATCGGCTATTACAGCAAATATAAGTTCCTCTTCTGGTTCGACCTGGTATGCGCCACACTTCTTGCCTGCATCGACCTGGCGTTCCCGCAGCTGCTCAACTTCTTCACGCGCGATTTCTTCTTGCAACCCGCGCCCGTGGTCATGAGCGCGCTCGGGCTCATCTGCGCAGGCATGGTGGCCTTGTATCTGCTGCGCACGGGCTGCCAGTGGTTCATCGCCCGCTGGGGCCATGTCATGGGCGCGCGCATGGAGGCCGACATGCGCTCCGACCTGTTCGACCAGTACCAGCGCCTCAGCTTCTCGTATTACGACAAGAACAACACCGGCGAAATGATGAGCCGCCTGGTCACCGACCTGTTCGACGTATCGGAGCTCGCGCATCACGGCCCCGAGAACATCTTCATCTGCTCGCTGAAGATCGTCGGCTCGTTCGTGCTGCTGTTCTTCATCAACGTGCCGCTCACGCTGATCATGCTGGCCTGCACCGTGGTCATGGCGGCCTACGCCGCATGGACCAACTATCGCAAACGCGTTATCTTCACCGAGAATCGCCGTACCATGGCGGGCGTCAATTCACGCATCCAAGACGCCCTCGGCGGTATGCGCGTGGTGAAATCGTTCGGCAACGAGCTGCTCGAAGCCGAGAAATTCGCGCATACCAACCGGATGTTCGTGGACACCAAAGAGCGCTCCTATAAGTTCATGGGTCGTTTTCATGCCGTGAATTCCCTGTTCACGGGCCTGCTGTACACCATCGTGGTGGTCGGCGGCGGCTACTTCATGGTGCAGGGGCAGATCCAACCCACCGACCTGGCGATCTACGCCCTCTACATCGGCATCTTCCTCTCGCCGATCGAGCAGCTGATCAACTTCGCCGAGCAGTTCCAGAAAGGCTACGCGGGATTTCGCCGCTTCGCCGAAATCATGGCGATCGAGCCGGCCGTGCAAGACAGGCCCGAAGCGGTCGACCTGGAGAAGGAGGCAAGCACGGGCGTGCGCGGAGATATCCGCTATGACGACGTGACGTTTTCCTACGACGGCGCGACCGACGTGCTGGACGGCTTCACCCTGCATGCGCCCGCCGGCAAGACCACGGCGCTCGTCGGCCCGAGCGGCGGCGGTAAAACCACCACATGCTCGCTGCTGCCCCGCTTCTACGACGTATGCGGCGGCAGCGTGAGCATCGACGGCGCCGACGTGCGCGACGTCACGCTGGCATCGCTTCGCCGCACCGTGGGCATCGTGCAACAAGACGTGTACCTGTTCGACGGCACCATCCGCGACAATATCCTGTACGGCAACCCCGCCGCAACCGATGCCGAGGTAATCGAGGCAGCCAAGCGCGCGAACATCCACGACACCATCATGGGCTTCGAGAACGGCTACGACACCTACGTGGGCGAACGCGGCGCACGCTTGTCGGGCGGGCAGAAGCAGCGCATCTCGATCGCACGCGTGTTCCTGAAAAACCCACCCGTCCTGATTCTGGACGAGGCGACGAGCGCCCTTGACAACGAAAGCGAGCGCCACGTGCAGGAATCGCTGGCCGAACTGTCGAAGGGCCGCACCACGCTCGTGATCGCACACCGTCTTTCCACCATCCGCGGCGCCGACAAGATTGCCGTCGTCGACGGCGGCCGCGTGGTGGAAGAAGGCACGCACGACGAGCTGATCGCCCTCGGCGGCACCTACGCCCGCTACTGCGCCATGCAGTTCGGGGTATAGGGCGGCGCCAAGCTACCGACCGGGCTTATTCTTCCATCGTTCGAGATGAGGAAGAACCGCACCGAGCAACGATACCGCCTCGTCGAGCTTCCACCCCATCGCCTGCGCCATGCGGGGAGCGCATTCCTCGATCATCGATTCCATATCGGTTTCATAGATGTATGCACCCTTGTCGTAGCACCATTTGCACCAATCGTGGGTGTGATTCCCATCGGCGTCGACGGCATACTGGGATTCGTCGGTGAGCATCATGCCGCAACTTTGGCAGTAATGCTCGGGCATGTCCAGAAGCGAGACGATCGGCACATCGAAAACCGACGCTATCAATTTGACCATGTCGATGCCGGGAGCGGTTTCGCCCGTTTCCCAGCGCGAGACGGCCTGTCTTGTGACGTAGAGTTTTTCCGCAAGGTCTTGCTGGGTCAATCCACGCTCGGCACGCAGACGCGGAAGCATGTCTTTCAAAAGCATGGCGAATCCTTTCAACGACGCCAGTTCCATCGCCCCCTATTGTCGACGCCGCGGCACGGCCCGACAAGCAACCGATCGTTGCGCCGCGATCACGATGCGCCTGCGGCGGCCGGGGCGGACGTGCGATCCGGCTCGTTCGCCGATGCATCATGCAATTCGCAACAAAGGCCCGCCTGCGCGCCGCCCCGCAGCGCAACGCCGCTCGCCGTCGGCACCGCCGAGAGGCGGCATCGATACCGCCTCCGCGATTCGTCCGATTCGCCTCTTTCGGCCGTCATGCCCGAGATATCGACGCAGACTTGCCATCCGCCTCTCAGCGATCGCTTCGCAGCGCGAACATCTGCAGCGCGCCGGGACGCACGGTGAGCCTTACGGGCAGGCTCGGGCCGTCATCGCCGTCGATGCCGCATGTCAAGCTGCCGTCAAGGCACGACACCTCGATCGATTCGCCATGCAAAAACAGCACCTGGTCGTTTTCGTCGATCGAACGTGCGAGCACATCGGGAAGGATGGATAGAAGCGATTGCACCGAGGCGCTCTTCAGCGCGATCAAGTGCATCTTGCCGCTGTCGACGCGCGTATCGTGCGCCGTGGTGAAATCGTTGACCAGCGCATTCGCCGAGAAGGCCACGAACGAGCTGACGTCTTCCACAATTTCCCGCCCGTCGACCACGATACGCAGCATATGGCGTTCGTCGCTGCCGATGCGCAAGAGCTCGCTTGCCGCGTAAGCCAAAAACCCGAAGCGCGATTTCGCCTCGGAAGGCACGTCGCGAATGCCTTCGGGCAGCGTTCCTGCCGTTACGGTATAGGCGAACGGCTCGTCGTCGACGAAGCCCACGTCGAACGGGCGCGTCGCGGAGAAATCATAGGCGGCGATAGCCTGCTCGGGATCGGAAGGCAGGCCGAGCGTGCGGGCGAGGCCGTTGCCCGTGCCGCCAGGAACGATGCCGAATGCAGGCATGGACCCGCCTTCGCTCGCGCCGTCGAAAAGCCCGCGCAATGCAAGCCCCGCCGTACCGTCGCCGCCCATGACGAACAGCGCGTCGACGCCCGATTCGCGCGCCTCGCGCGCCCACCCGCGAACATCGTCGGCGCAGGCCGACAGGCGGCAATCAACGGATTCGAACGACCCTTCGATCGCCGATGCGATACGGCGCGCAAGCGACTTTCCGTCCTGCTTGCCCGAATCGGGATTTACGATCAGCAACGCCTTCTTCATCCGAGCCACCTCTTTCCACCGACAAGCCGCCCGCGCAGGCGCTCGCCGATTCCGACCATGGAAAATATGATTGGAAGATATCCGCCCGGCTCGATTTTGCCTAGGACAATCCGTCACAAGATGACGAATGGATTCCTTTTCGTCATCGCTTCGCCACGCAGGAAGGGCCGGACGGCCCGAGGCGCACTTGCAGCGCACGGCGCGGGACGCGATATGCGCGCGTCCAGGACGCACGGCAGTTTTTTGCGGCTGTACCGCAAAACTCCACCCGCCAGCGCGCAATGCCTTTCATGCAACCTGGGAAAACACTGGAGATGACGCCCGAAGGAGGCGCGATTTCCCCTCTTTCGGGCGCGAAATCGCGGTATAGCCGAAAAAATCGCCCTCGGCCGCGCCACGACGCACGCAGCCCGTCAATCGCCGTCCCATCCTTCGAACATATCGAGCAGCTCCTGCTTCGATTTCACTCCGAGTTTGCGATAGATATGGGCGGTATGGGTCTTCACCGTTCCCGTCGTGACGAAAAGCTCGTCGGCGATATACGGCAGGCTTCTCCCCTTCGATAAATAGGAGAACACTTCGCTTTCACGCTTCGTCAAACCGAACGACGCCGCAAACCGGGCAGCCTTGTCCTCGTCCCGCGACGCGCCCGTTCCGCCGGCGCAATGCGAACGCACCGCCCCTTCGACGCATGCCCCCGACGACGCGCCCGCAACCACAAGCGCCTCCTGATATCCGCGCTCCCTGAGAGACGCACGGGCGACATCGAACGTCGATGCGCTGCCAACGGGACACGCAGCATGCGAAAAACCGCCCTCCATTCCACGTTGCACCGCGTTTTCGCACGAAAAAGGGGCCGCAATGCCGGTTTTTGACGGCTGTGACGCAAAATCCCGATCGACTGCGTCAGCTCGCTTCTCACGACCTGGGCAAACGCAACCGTCCGTATGCGAATAGCCGCCTTTTCGCTCTTTTCGGGCGCCGATTTGCGACATAGCCGCAAAAAACTGCCCCGCACCGCCCTGTTTTCGGGAATCTGCGGCACAACAGCATTCCCGAACCGCCTTCACAGCGAGCTCGGCATCACCCGCCTGCTTCACCAAGACGAAAAACAACACCAGCATGGCGGCTCCGCACGCCCATTCGAAAGCACCGGGCCGACACGCCTCCCATACGCTTACCTGCTTGCCCGCCATATTGCCGGCAACCACCACGGCGGCGATCACCGCCTGCGCAAGACAGAACGACAAAAGCGGCGAAAGGGCCTTTTCCCACGTTGCCCTGCTCACCGAAATAAAAACGAGAACCTGAAGGAAAAAGGCGCACCCCTGAACCAGCGCTCCGCACAAAGAAACGGCTGCACCGTTCGACGCCAGCATCCCCACAAGCCCGATTGCCGCAAACGTCAGCGTAATTCGATACACCGTAGCGGCCCCGAGCGATTGCCCGTCCGACGTCAAGGGAACAAGGGCCATCGTCGCAATGCAGGCGCACACGAATGCCCCTCCCTTGAAAAGGCCGTCCGCATTCTCGTAGGAAAACCCCATAGCCGCCGATGCCACCATGTTGCCGACGAATGCCGCGAGCAAGACGGCGGCCAAGACCCTCCACGGCATGCCCGACAGCTCCCACGACCCATCGAACAGCTCATCGAGCAAAGCGCGGCCCTCAACGCCATGCGACCGCCCCGTCGCACAAGCGCCCGCTTCGTCGCAACGGAACACATCGCGCCCGCGCGCATCGACGCGCCATAGCCCCCATGAAAGAACAGGCATCGCGGCGACGCATGCGATGCCCGCCGCGCAAGGAAGAAACGGCACGGCGAAATACAGCGCATACGCGATAAGAAACGAAAGCACGATCAAAGGCTGCATTCCCCTCGAACCGATGGAATAGCGCGCTCCCCATGCGGCGCCGAGCAGCGGAACGCATATGCCATGCAATACACCGCAGACAACGATGCCCGCCATGCATTCCGAAGCCACGAAAACCGCAAGCAGCAAAGTGCAGCAGGAAGACACGAAAGCGCACGATGCCGGCATGAAACGACGAACGGCGGCGCGACGCAGCGCGGGAGATGCCAAGAGCAGGCATGCCGACGCAACGATGCATGCCTGGGATATGAAAAACCCTATTTCGAGCCCGACGCTTTCCGTCTTCGAGCCATCGGGAAACAGGGTCGGGCTCAAATAGCAGATGAATCCCCATGCCCATAAAAGCGACGATCCGGCCACCGCAAGCGCATTCGATTTTGGGCGCTTACCGGAAATCGACTCCCTGCTTTCCTTCGACATCCGATTCCGTTCCTCCCCTTTTCCATCCGGCCCCACGCAAGCAGGAACCTCTCCGAGAAAGACACTCTATCCCATAGCGAGGAAAAAGAACGGCGGGCTTTCGCGGAAAATTCGCATCACCGCACTTAGAGATGCGTCCGAACAGGCATTTTGAAAAAAATCTACCGTTTCGTATGACGCATTCCGAAGAAAGAGAGCCCATTATGAGAAACATAAAAGGCCGCCTGAGAACCGCGGCCGAACATCGAGGAGGGACACCATGGAAGAACGGAAACTGAGCCGTCGCGCATTCTTGGGAACGGCCGGGGCGGCAACCGGATTGGCCGCGCTGGCAAGCCTGGGCGGATGCGCGCCGAAGACGGGAGGAGCCGAACAGGCCGCAACCGAAAGCGTCGCGTCGAACGGCGCCATGCAAACGACCGACCCGTCGAAGGCCGTCTGGCCCGTGGTCGAAGAGATCGAAGTGGGCGCGGCGGGCGAAGGAGAAATCGCCTTCATGGCCGAGCCGATAGCGGAATCGGATATCGTCGCAACCCATGATGTCGATGTCGTCGTATGCGGGCTGGGGCCGGCGGGCGATGCCGCCGCGCTTTCCTGCGCCGAACATGGCCTGAAAACCGTCGCCGTCGAAAAACAGAGCACCGGCAACTACAACTCGGCGACCATCGGCGGAACGAACTCGAAGCTGCACCAGCACTGGGGCATGACCTACGACACCGACGCATGGATCGCCGACGCCATGGTCGACTGCGCTTTCCAGGGCGACATGAGCCTGTACCGCCACTTCCTTGAGAAAAACGGCGAGGCCGTCGATTGGTATATCGGACACTTCGACAACCAGAACCTCGACGACTATCCGCTCACGTTCGCCGCAGGGGATTTTCCCGATTTCCGCGACGAGTACGACAAGACGTCGCTTTCGCGTTCGTGGAACACGTCGTTGAACCTGCCCTACCCTCCCGGCGACCTTGCGAAAATTCTTGCAGGCATTCTTGAAAACGCGGGAGCCGAAATCCGCTACAGCTGCCCAGCATGCCAGCTCGTCGCCGACGATACAGGACGCGTGACGGGAGTTATCGTGAAAAGCGAGCAAGGATTCGAGAAATACAACTGCGCGAAAGGCGTCGTGCTAGCCACCGGCGGATACGAATTCAACCAGCAGATGCTCAAAGAACGCTGCCGTCCGCGCAGCGTGCCGGGCAGTTGGCTCACGGGCGCATTCGGAAACACCGGCGACGGCCATCAAATGGGCATCGCCGTCGGCGCGGCCGAAGACGAATTCCCGCAGCCCATCATGCTCGACCCCGAGCAGCTCATGCCGTATCTGCGCGTCAACAAGCTAGGAAAGCGTTTCACCCCCGAATACGAGCCCTACGGCCACCTCGCGCTTGCGATTCAGGCGCAGCCCGGAACCTACGACTTCTACATCGTCGACGACGCCATCGACGAGAAGATCGACAAAATCTGGACGCCGAGCTCTTCGTGCTACGGCCCCAAGGAAGCCTGGACGGCCGCCGCTCGCAGCGAAAAAGCCTTGAAAGCCGATACGCTCGAAGAGCTTGCCGAATTGATGGAAGTACCCGTGGAAACGTTCGTCGCCTCCATCGAACGATGGAATGCTATGGCCGCCGCCGGCAAAGACGAGGATTTCGGATTCCCCGGCGACATGATGATGACCATCGACACTCCGCCCTATTACGCCACGAAAGAATTCGCGGACGGG
The DNA here is from genome assembly GCA_900553775.1 of uncultured Slackia sp. Lineage (GTDB taxonomy): Bacteria > Actinomycetota > Coriobacteriia > Coriobacteriales > Eggerthellaceae > Slackia. Next base: position 15,828 of record USEZ01000024.1, read on the forward strand.
CTCTGCACGACGGGAGGCTTGCTCGTGGACGCCGAATGCCGCGTCCTCGACAAGAATCGCACCCCCATCGAAGGCCTTTTCGCGGCGGGCGTTGTTTCGGGCGGCATGTTCTACAACACCTATCCGCACAATCTGAACTGCCTCTCCCATACGCGCAATTGCCTGATGGGTTACACCATCGGCGAAGTACTCGGCGCTTAACGGCCCTCCTTTTCGGCGCATGGACAAGGCTTCGGCCCGTCCGTGCGCCGTCTTTTTTCACCCGCGTCGGAAGCGTCGGCACGAAGGGAAGCCGAAAGCCTCGGCCCCAAACTCCGATAGCTCGCAAAACGGGCAGCAAGGCAGTCGAAGCACGCGAAACGGCGCCGAGCGCACAGGCTCCATGCCCGATGGAAAACGCCGCGGGCGAGACGGACCTTGCATCCGTCTCGCCCGTCCAAGCGGTCGCCGGCTCCGATTGCCTTATGTGAAATCTCCGGGAATTACCGGTTTATCCCTTCCGTGCGGGCCGCCTCCTGCGCCGTCAGCCATCCGGAAGGAATGGGGGCGTCGTCGTGGCACTGCGAGCACATATTCACCGACCGGCTATGGGCCTTATGGCAGGTGCCGCAATCGAACTGCGCGTGATAATCATCATGCGGATTGCGCGTTTCGGACAGGTCGGCCGTGATCCCTTCCAGCATCTCGCGCGTCATGACCGACCCGTCGGCGGCCGTATGACACGCCTCGTTGAGGCAGAACTCGTCGGGCATGGCTCCGCGTGCCGCCGTCAAGCGCTCAAGCGAGCGACTTTCCAAGATGGTATCGCCCTGCGCATTCTCGCCCAGCACCTCGTAGGACCCCGTCACCCAATGCATGCCCTCGCTCACCTGCTCGTGCAACGTGGGAACGTGACACCCCATGCAGGTCACATCGTTTTGACCGTGCAGGTATCCCATCATGGCGCTTTTTGCAGCATCATCGGGCATTTCGTTTCCGAACTTGTCATGCTCGCCATCGGCGTAGGTCTTGCAATAGGCGTCCATAGGCGTATGGCAGATGGCGGCGCAGAAGCTCGGCTGCTCGTGCCAGACGAAAAACCCCGCGCCCGCTGCCGCGATCGCCGCGGCCACCACGACGATCGCAACCGCAGTCTTTTTCTTTCGCTTCGAGGCGGCAGTCGGAGCTTTCGCCCCCTCTTCGTTCGCCTTGATATCCGCATCCACATCCATCATCGCATTTCCTCCCTTCCTGGTCGCGCACCGCCGCCGAAGCGACAGACCGCGACATTTCGCATCTCTCTTACAGCCGAGGCTCTTTCGGCACGGCCGCTCCGATGCGCAACGCATCGTGCGGACAGATGTCCACGCAGCGACCGCACAGCATGCAGTCTCCCGCGGAAACGCGGCCGCTTTCTCCTGCGATGGACGGCTTCAAGATTTCGGGATCGCACAAGCAGACGTTCATGCATGCGCCGCATGCCGTGCACTTCTCGGAATCGATCAGCACGCTCGCCGCGCCGACAACGCCGAGCTGCGGTGCACCGAATTTTCCGTAGATTAAAATGTAGTTAAAAACCAGATTAACGAAGACAGCGGTAATACCGGCCTTCATCGGAAGCATTGTCTCGCCGCATTCGCGCAGCGTGCTGGCATAAAGCTGCACAAACAGGAACGGCG
>USEZ01000025.1 GCA_900553775.1 uncultured Slackia sp.
ATAAGATGAATTATATTGAGAATAATCCGAAATCCAGGAAATCCTTCATAAAATAAAATGCATATATGCATAAAGAATGCTCATTTTTACCGAAATCATTGCCGAAATCTTTTCGTAACGAGGTGAAACATAAGCAACGCCTTAGAAATTGAAAAAATCTGATTCAAATTATCGTGAATTTATCCGGTATTGGGGCGAAAAAAGACGACGTTTTGGATAAATCGAAAAGAAGATGCAATAAATTGAGTTTACGCAGGTCGATACGGTAAAAAAACAGCTTGCTTTTTTCTTTCCATGCGGCGATGATGGGCGTGTCGGATTTGGGAAGACCGACAAGAGAGAGGAAAAAGGAGGCTCACATGAAGGGTATTCATGTAACGAGCGAAATCGGTAAGCTCAAGAAGGTTTGCCTGCACCGTCCTGGAGACGAGCTGCTGAACCTTCCCCCGGACGAGCTCGAGCGTCTGCTGTTTGACGACGTGCCGTTCTTGGAGGTCGCTCAGGCCGAGCATGACCGTTTCGCTGAAATCCTGCGCGAGCAGGGCACCGAGGTTCTCTACCTCGAGCAGCTCGTCGCCGAGGCTTTCAAGGCCCATCCGGGTGCGCGCGAGGAATTCCTCGACCAGTACATCCAGGAGGCCGGCATCAAGGGCCAGACCATGCCCGGCGTCGTTCGCGATTACCTCAACTCCATCGAGGACGACTTCGAGTTCGTGAAGAAGACCATGGCCGGCGTCGCTAAGAGCGAAATCGACCTGCCGCATGCTTCTTCCGCGACCCTCGACGACCTGGTGAGCGCTCACAGCGACAAAGAGAGCGACCTCATCATCGACCCGATGCCGAACCTGTACTTCACGCGCGACCCGTTCGCGTGCGTCGGCAACGGCGTCAGCTTGAATCGCATGTACGCCGTCACGCGTAATCGCGAGACCCTGTACGGCAAGTACATCTTCAAGTATCACCCCGATTACGCCGACACTCCGCTGTGGTTCCGTCGCGATGCCGCGTCCCACATCGAGGGTGGCGACATCCTGAACCTGAGCAATAAGGCTCTCGCCGTCGGTATCTCTCAGCGTACCCAGGCTGCTGCCATCGACATCCTCGCCCAGAACATCTTCTGGAAGACCGAGGGCTGCGAAATCGAGAAGATCTTCGCGTTCGATATCCCGAACTGCCGTGCATTCATGCACCTCGACACGGTGTTCACCCAGATCGACGTCGACAAGTTCACCATTCACCCGGCCATCATGGGCACCCTGCGTGTCTTCGAGCTGACCAAGGGTGCAACCCAGGGCGAAGTCGACATCAAGGAGCACACCGACTCCCTCGAGAAGATTCTCGAGTACGCAACCGGCGTCGACGGCATCAAGCTCATCCCCTGCGGTGGCGGCGATCCCATCGCTGCTGCTCGCGAGCAGTGGAATGACGGTTCCAACACGCTGTGCGTCGAGCCTGGCACCATCGTGGTGTACCAGCGCAACAACGTCACCAACGACGTTCTCTACAAAGAGGGCCTCAACCTCTTGGTCATGCCTTCCGCCGAGCTGTCCCGTGGTCGTGGCGGCCCGCGTTGCATGAGCATGCCGTTCCAGCGCGAGGATCTCTAAGCATTTTCGCGACCCCGCCCGTTTAAAGCGGGGTCGCCTTTCTATTCTTCATTGCCGTTAAGGGAATCGATATATGGGTTCGATTCCTAGGAAGAAAGGATAACAACATGGGTGTCAATCTCAGCGGTCGCAACTTCCTGAGGCTCCTCGACTTCTCCACCGAGGAGATCGAGTACCTGCTGAAGCTCTCCAAGAACTTCAAGGACATGAAGCGCGCAGGTGTGCCCCACCGTTACCTCGAGGGCAAGAACATCGTTCTGCTGTTCCAGAAGACTTCCACCCGTACCCGTTGCGCTTTCGAAGTCGGCGCAATGGACCTCGGCATGGGCGTGACCTATCTCGATCCGGGCAGCTCCCAGATGGGCAAGAAGGAGTCCATCGAGGACACCGCTCGCGTTCTCGGTCGCTTCTATGACGGCATCGAGTTCCGCGGCTTCGCTCAGACCGACGTCGAGGACCTCGGCGCCAACGCCGGCGTTCCCGTCTGGAACGGCCTGACCACCGAATGGCATCCCACCCAGATGCTTGCCGACATCCTGACCGTTCAGGAGAACTTCAACTACGACATCAAGGGCCGCACCCTGGTCTTCATGGGCGACTGCAAGAACAACGTTGCTCGCTCCCTGATGGTCATCTGCGCCAAGCTGGGCATGAACTTCGTCGCTTGCGGTCCTAAGGACGACATGCCGGCCGACGACGTGCTCGACGCCTGCAAGCCCATCGCTGCCGAGAACGGCTGCACCATCACGCTGACCGAGGACGTCAAGGAGGCCTGCACCGGCGCCGACGTCATCTACACCGACGTTTGGGTTTCCATGGGCGAGCCCGACGAGGTTTGGGCCGAGCGCATCGAGCGCCTGAAGGCTTACCGCGTCACCAAGGAAGTCATGGCCATGGCCAAGCCCGAGGCTATCTTCCTGCACTGCCTGCCTGCGTTCCACGACACCAACACCACCATCGGTGCCGAGAAGGCCGAGCAGTTCGGCATCACCGAGATGGAAGTCGAGGACGAGGTCTTCGAGTCCAAGCAGTCCAAGGTCTTCGACGAGGCCGAGAACCGCATGCACACCATCAAGGCTGTCATGTACGCAACCTTGAAGTAAGTAGACGGGGGTATTTGAAATGGCTAACAAGCGTCTCGTGATTGCCCTGGGCGGTAACGCCCTGGGCAATACCCCCGAAGAGCAGCTCGAGTTGGTTCACAACACCGCTGCTCCCATCGTCGACCTCATCGAAGAGGGCTTCGACGTCATCGTCACCCACGGCAATGGCCCCCAGGTCGGTATGATCAAGGTCGCTACCGACAACTCTGCGACGAAGGTGGGCGGCACTCCGTCCATCCCGTTCCCCGAGTGCGGCGCTATGAGCCAGGGTTACATCGGCTACCACCTGCAGCAGGCCATGCAGCGCGAGTTCGCTCGTCGCGGCATGGATAAAGCGTGCGCTTCCATCGTCACTCAGACGGTTGTCGACGCCGCCGACCCTGCTTTCCAGGATCCCACCAAGCCCGTCGGCGCCTTCTTCACCGAGGAAGAGGCCGCCAAGCTCATGGAGGAGACCGGCAACAAGTACGTCGAGGACGCCGGCCGCGGCTGGCGCTGGGTCGTCGCTTCTCCCGCTCCGGTTCGTATCGTCGAGCTGCCGCTGATCAATAACCTGGTCGAAGCCGGCATGTGCGTCATCTCCACCGGTGGCGGCGGCATTCCCGTCGTCGAGGAGGACGGCGGCTACAAGGGCGTTCCTGCCGTTATCGACAAGGATCGCTCCGCTGCTCTGCTCGCAGGCGAGGCTCAGGCCGACATGCTGGTCATCCTGACCGCCGTCGACCGCGTCTGCATCAACTTCAACAAGCCCGATCAGCAGGAACTTGCTTCCATGACGATCGCCGAGGCTGAGAAGTACATGGAGGAAGGCCAGTTCGCCAAGGGCTCCATGCTGCCCAAGGTCGAGGCTTGCCTGTCCTTCGTGAAGGCCAACCCGAACGGCAAGGCCCTCATCACGTCTCTCGAGCGCGCTAAAGAGGCGCTCGCCGGTGAGACCGGCACGGTCATCACCGCCTAAATTTTTTAGGGTACAAAATCCCGTCGGGGGTAGGGGTGCCTCCGGCGGGATTCCATGCGTTATGGATGAAAGAGCCATAACGCATGGATACCCGCTTGAAAGGGGAATACCATGGCTGACAAAGTTAAAAAGAAGAAGGATCCTATCAGCTCTTTTAGTATCCTTCTCATTTTGTTGGTCGTTCTGGCTGTGATTTCTTGGATTGCGGCCGCAGCGACTGGCGGCACCGTTACGGGTGCATCTCTCTCGAATATCCTGACCGCACCTATCTACGGCTTCACCGGCGCTCCTACGGATGTCGTCGAAGGGGCTGTCAACCCGGCTACGTTCCCGGGCGGTGCGCTTGAAGTCTGCTTCTTCGTCATGATTCTCGGCGGCTTCCTGGGCGTCATGACCAAGACGGGCGCTCTTGACAACGGCATTGCCGCTTTGGTGAAGAAGCTTCACGGCAATGAGCTCGTTCTCATTCCCATCCTGATGATTCTGTTCTCTATCGGCGGTACCACGTACGGCATGTGCGAAGAGACCGTTCCGTTCTACGTGCTGCTTGCGGCCACGATGTATGCGGCCGGTTTCGATGCCATGGTCGGCTCTGCCGTGGTTTTGCTGGGCGCCGGCTGCGGCGTTATCGGCTCCACGGTCAATCCGTTCGCGGTCGGTGCTGCGGTTTCGTCTTTGGTCGATGCGGGCATCGAGGTCAACCAGGGCACGATCATCCTGCTCGGCGCCATTCTCTGGATCGCCACCCTCGCCGTGTCCATCATCTACGTCATGAAGTATGCGGCCAAGGTCAAGAAAGACCGCGGCTCGACGATTCTGTCCCTGCAGGAGCAGGAAGATGAGAAGAAGTACTTCGGCAAAGACGAAGGCGAGGGCGAAGTCGTTCTGACCGGTCGTCAGAAAGGCGCCCTGATCGTCTTCGGCCTGGCGTTCGTCATTATGGTCATCGGCTTCATTCCGTGGGAAGACTTCGGCATCACCCTCTTCCTCGGTTGGTCCGAGGTCATCACCGGCCTCCCGCTTGGCCAGTGGTACTTCGTCGAAGCCGCCTGCTGGTTCTTCGTTCTCGCTTTGATCATCGCTTTCGTGGGCGGTCTTTCCGAGTCCGAGACGGTCAAGGCGTTTATCGACGGCTGCGCCGACATGATGAGCGTCGTCATGATCATTGCTCTTGCCCGCGGCATCTCCATTCTGATGGCTGAAACGGGCATGTCTGACTGGATTCTGCTGAATGCCTCCAATGCGCTCGAGGGCGTTTCCGCCTTCATCTTCGCGCCGGCTTCGTGGTTCCTGTACGTGGTTCTGTCCTTCCTGGTTCCGTCGAGCTCGGGCATGGCTACGGTGTCGATGCCTATCATGGGCCCGCTGGCTGCGAACCTCGGCTTCTCCGTCGAGACGATGGTCATGATCTTCAGCTCTGCCAACGGCCTGGTGAATCTGTTCACCCCGACGTGCGGCGCTATCATGGGCGGCCTTGCCGTTGCCCATGTCCAGTACGGAACGTGGCTGAAATGGGTTTGGAAGCTTCTGGTCATCTTGGCCGTCATCTGCTTGGTGGTTGTCACCGCTGCGATGATGATCTTGTAAGCCTCTCAAGCGACTTGCATAAAAACGAAAAGCCTCAAGCTCTGCTTGGGGCTTTTCGCGGTTCGGGCGTATGCCGTTTGCGCGATGAGCGTTTCTGCCTGCAGGGCTTCGCTTTGCCGGGCGTTTTCATGACGGCCATCACGGCGCGTTTTTTTGTCGGTTGCGAAAGGAATCTCCTGCGGCATCGCTTTGAACGCTTCGGTCAGATCGCGCTTGTCGGCCTTATGCGCAAGGCCCATCTTGCACGGCTGCGCCTGTGCGAGCTCGCATCGCGGGATACGCATATAAGCGTTGCGGCGTTTTGCGCAGCGGCGCGCATAGAATGTTTCGACGTGTTGGGAAAAATAGACAGTGACAACGGCTTCGAGATATGTAAAAATACCAATCTCTGGGCGATTGGCGCAGCGGGAGCGCAGGTGCCTTACAAGCACAAGGTCGGGGGTTCAAATCCCTCATCGCCCACCATATGCATACGACCCGAACTCCCTGGGGGTTCGGGTTTTTCTTTATATGCTGGGAAACGACGTTTCGTTCCGACGGTCTTCAAGGCCTGTAGGGCGAAAGCCTGTCTGATTTCGGCCCACAGACGAAAAGTAGGCATATAGGCAAAAAAGCGCGTCCGTACGTTAGCCTGCGGAATAGGGATGCGGGGCCGCATGGTGGAACTCCGCCCGCACCGGCCTTCTTCCCATCTTGTCGGCTCGCCGTCTTCGTTCCCCTGGGCTTTGGCGGCCTTTGCGCGCCATTGTCTGACCTGGTCGTTGTCGGCTTATAAGACAAAAACGTATCCGATTTCCTGCGTTGATACAGGTCAATGCGCGTTGTTCGCGAAAACTTTCTTGAGGCGAAGGGGGCCGGGCGGATAAAACGCGTGTCTCGACCGGCCGGTTCGCCGACTCTCCTCTGATTTTCCGATGCGGCTCGATGGGCGAAATGCGCTTCCCAGGTTGCCGGTCCGATCTGGAGCTCCGTGCTTTTATTCCCCGGCATGAGACCTTCGAGTTGCCGCGTGCTCTATGTTCGGATGGCTCCCCCCGAAGCGACTTACCTCTAACTATCCTTTTCTCGGGATGCCGCGCCTCGTTGCATGCGAAGCCATTCTGCCTGATTGCGGGTTCTTCTTCAGCTGCGGATTATCTTTTTCGAGCCTTGCCGCATCGTTGAAAACCTGGCATTGTGCGCTGTCGGACGGTTCGTGGTCGTCTTCGTCGATGCCGTTTGGGAATCGCGGACGGTCTGCGTGGCGGCCATGATCGAGAGCGTGCATGAAATTTTCCGGAACCGATCGAGGTTTTACACGATCGGCGGCATCGATCGAGCGGATTCGACGGCAATCGCGGCGCAATGCGCATCAGGGCACGACAGGGAAAGTCGCTGGGTTCTTCCAAAGGGGCGCCAGGGTCGAAAGCCATCATGAAGATATCCCCGAACCGCGAGCGAGGCTGGGAGGATGCGGGCGTATGCGGGGATGGATGCCTATGCATGTGACGTCGCAGGCATGGATGCCTATGGGCATGGCGTATGCGGATGCGGCTCCTGCGTGAGTTCAGGTGTTGGCAACGCGGCCGACTGCATCGTCGATGCGGTCGGCATGCGCCGCAGCCGCTTCGTCTTCGGGTTGCACGGCTCGAATGCGGGCACGAATCGACGAAAGGAGAAACGATGCGTCGCCGAGGCCATTTGATCGCGGGCGTGCTTTGCGGCGTTTTGTGCGTTGCGGGAATCCTGTCTTACACATCCGACGTGCGGTCCGATTTCGAGCAGGAACGCGCGGAGGCGTTTTCACGCTATGGAGGCGAGCAGGTCGAAATTCTTGTGGCCACCGACGACGTGGCGGCGGGGGACATGCTCGACTCGACGAATTCGGAGAAGCGCTTGTGGCTAAGCGAGCTTATTCCCGACGGTGCGCTGGCGGATGCGTCCGATGTGGCGGGCATTCCCGCGACGAGCCCCATTTATGCAGGCGAAGTCGTCTTGAAGCATCGGTTCGATGAGCGTGAGACGGTTGCTTTGCAGGTGCCCGATGGCAAATGCGCGGTAAGCGTTCCCGCAAAGGCCGTGTCGGCTGTCGGCGGATCGGTGGGGCCGGGGTCGTATGTCGACGTGTACGCATCTTCGGGCTCGGCAACCGATTTGATGGCGTCTCGGGTCCTTGTTCTTTCCACGAGCGCGACCGCCGAAGAAGACGGCGAGAAGAAATCGGATATGGCCTGGGTGACCCTTGCGGTCGAGCCCGCTGCGGTCGAGGAGTTCATCACGGCATCGCAGAAAAGCGAGCTGTACTTCGTACTGCCGGCGGACGAAAACGACCTTCCCGATTTTGAAAAAGAGGCGGGAAGCGAAGGCGACGAACCGATTTCTTCCGATGGCGAAAAGGCGCTCTCGGGCGGCTTTTCGCAGGAGGCGACCGCCGACGCCGGTTCTTCGCGGGTTCGAAACGGCGAGTCTGCGGCGCGTACAGGCGGAGCGAATGCGGATACGGCCGATGCCGGTATGCCTGACGAAGCGAGCGCCGCGGCGAATATGCCGGATGCGGATGCGGTCGATGCGGACGGAGCGTAGATACGGATGCCCACCAAGACGGAGGAAGGGGGAAAGGAAGGCCATGGAAGAGAAGATTCTTGCATGCATGGATTCCGAGGCGGCGAAAAACCCGTCCCTTATAGGTCTTGCGGGGGAGAGCCTGGCTTCGCTTCCTTGGCTCGCGTGCGAGACGAAGGCGGAAGAGTGTCGCGGCAGAGCGCGTGCGCAAGGCGGTTTCGACGAGGCGTGGGTGATTTCGTGCGACGACATGGAGGCGATCAACGTCGCTGCCGCCATCAGGCATGACGGTTTATGCGGGAAGGTGTTTTTGATAGTGGACGGCCAGAACGGGTCGCTTGCAAGCCGTGCGACGAATGCGGGAATCGACGGACTGTGGTCGGAGGCGGCGTTCGTGCGTCGCTACGCGAAAGCCAAGGCGAGTTTTTCGGCGTCGGCATATGGCGGCGGCGAAGCGCCCGACCGCCTTCTTCCCGCTTCGCATCGGCGCGATTGCGGCGTCGAAACCGTACACGGCGCCGAGCAGGATGCCTGCGGCGGCTCGCCTTGCGAACATGCGGCCGGCGCAGGAAGGCAAAAGATGCCGACGCAGGGAGGCGGGGCCCTCTTGCCGTCTGAGCGTGCGCAGCATCTCGCGTCGTCCGATTGTGCGGGCGAAAGCGCTCCGGCGTCGCATGCCTCGTCGTCGCCTGTCGACAGGCCATGCGCCAACAGGGCGGATTCGGGCAGAGGTGCGCTTTTGCCGCTCGCAGACGGGTCGAAGAACGTCGAGCCGTGCACGCGCGAGGCTCAGAGACGGGCATACGAGGCGAAGGGCGCTCCGACGAAGGAAGGGCCGGCGACGGTTGTGGCCGTCGTAGGAGGAAGCGGGGGTTGCGGAAAGAGCACCCTGTCGGCCTTGCTTGCGCTGATGGCATCCCGCTCGGGTCTGCGGACGGCGGCTTTCGACGCCGATCTGCAATTCGGCGACCTCGATTATCTTCTCGGCATCCCATCGCCGCTTCGCATCGAAGAGGTATGCGAGGATCCCTCCCGCTTATCGGGCGCGACATGCGCGCATGATGCGCCGTTTCTTGTGGCCGCGCCTCGAAGGCTCGAGGTGTCGGAGCTTGTGGCGGCCGAGGTCGCGCCGATGATTTCGGCGTTGAAACGTTCTTTCGACGCGGTGGTCGTCAATACCGGCGCGATGTGGGCGGACGGGCACGCCGCCGTTCTCGAAGCGGCCGACGCCGTTGTGTTCGTCATGGACAAGAGGCCGTCTTCCTTGCGGGCCACGGTGCATGCGGTGGAACTTTGCGCGCGGCTCGGCATCGCGACGACGGGGTTTCTTTTCGTGGTGAACCGCTACGAGAAAACGAGTCTGCTTACGGCGGTCGACGCATCGTGCGCCTTGCACGGCGCCCGCGTGGTCGAGCTTGCAGATGGCGGACGCGATGTTGACGAATTGCTCGGCGCGGGATATCCGGACGAGCTGCTCGGGTCGAAAAACGCCTTCGTGGAGGGGGTGCGCGAGATTTTGACGGAGGTTTTGCCGGAACGCCGCGCCGAGGCGCTTCGCGGGCAGAAGGGAGTTTTGAAGAGAAGGCGGTCGCTTTTCGGGAGGGGAGGTGTCAAATGACGCTGATGGAAAGGGTCGGGTCGGCCCAGGCGGAAAGCGGGCGGTTCGTTTCGGACGCGAACGCCTGGATGCTCGAAGAGTTGAAAGACGAAGTGGGCGCGATCATCGCGGGCGATACGCTTGCGTCGTTGGCGGTCGACAATCCGAAAAGGGCGCGCAGCGAGCTGAAAAGCGCCATGCGGTCGGTGTTTTCGACGGCGAAATGGGCGGCACGTTCGGGCGAAACGAAGGAGCAGCTTGCAAAAGAGCTGGTCGATACCGTTTTCGGCCTTGGCCCGCTGCAATCTCTGGTGGAAGACCGGGACGTGACCGAAATCATGGTGAATGGAACGAGCGCGGTTTTCGTCGAGCGTTTCGGCGTGGTCGAGTTCCAGGGGGCGCTTTTCGCGAATGCGACGCAATTGCGTTCGTTGATCGATCGGATACTGGCGCCTTTGGGTAGGCGCGTCGATGAAAGCAGCCCCATGGTCGATGCGCGCCTGCCGAGCGGGCATCGCGTGAACGTGGTCATCCCCCCGATAGCCCTCGACGGCCCCGTGGTGACGATCCGCAAGTTCGCAGAGCGCACGATGAGGCTCGAAGACATGCAGGAAAGCGGATCGTTCGATCGCCACGTCGCGCAGTTCCTTCGCTGGGCCGTGGCGGCGCGCAAGAACGTGGCGGTATGCGGGGGAACGGGAAGCGGCAAGACGACCATGCTCAACGCTCTTTCGTGCGTCATACCGAAACAGGAGCGAATCGTGACGATAGAGGATTCGGCGGAATTGCGATTCAACGAGCATCCGCACGTCGTTCGTCTCGAATCCCGTTCGAGCAATGCCGAGGGCGTAGGCGAGGTGAGCATTCGCGACCTGGTGCGCAACGCGCTGCGTATGCGTCCCGACCGAATCATCGTGGGGGAGTGCCGAGGGGCGGAGGCCTTGGACATGCTGACGGCCATGAACACCGGGCACGATGGGTCTCTGACGACGCTTCATGCGAATTCTCCGGCCGATATGGTGATGCGTTTGGTGACCATGGTCCGTTATGGGATGGACTTGCCGGTCGAGGTCATAGAGGGAAACATCGCATCGGCCCTCGATGTGGTGGTGCAGGTTTCAAGGGGCTGCGACGGCCGTCGCTTTGTAAGCTCCCTTGCATCGGTCGTACGCGGCGTGAAGGACGCATGCGTGATCGAGGAGGCGTTCTCGCGCGCTTCGATGGACGAGCAAGGTTGCTGGAAGTCGGTTCCGATCTGGATAGATGAGGCGTGCGGGCGCGGGTCGATAGACGAATGCGAGGTGGCGGCATGGAAGGCGGAATGCTTCTAGGAGCATCGTGCGGCGCAGGCTTCGCGTGCGCCTTTTTCGCGGCGTCCGCCGCATGGCGCAGCGTCGAGCATGCCTGGACGGCTTCTTCGGCGCATGCCGTCGCCGCAGGAGGGGATTCGGGCGATACGCGCGAGAAGCTGATGCGTCTTGCGCGGTATTACGTGCGCAACGGCATCTCGCTATTCGAGGCCCCGGCCAAGGCGGCGGGTGCAAGCCCCCGCATCCGCCGTTCGGCCGAAGACGCCGCGGGCCTGCTGAGAAGGAGGGGGTGGGATGCGTCGTGCGAAAGCGTGATTTCCTTGATGCTGTCGGCATGCTGCGCCGCCTCTTTTGCGGCCGTCGTCGTGTTCAGGGCGCCGATCGCAGCGGTCTGCTTTCCCGTATGCCTGGTCATGGCGGCGTCCATTCTTGTATCGAGGGGGCGTGCGAAGGAAAAGGAGCTTTTGAGGGACCAGGTTCCCGACGCCCTTCGATGCTTGGAGGCGTGCCTGCATGCGGGGCTTTCCCTTCCTCAGGCGTTTTCTGAGGCGGCCAAAGAGGCGAAACAGCCCCTCAAAGAACCGTTCATGCAGGTGACGCGCGATATCGATCTGGGGTTTTCGGTGCAAGAGGCGCTTGCGCGCTTCCACAGAAACGCCGGTCTGGAAGAGCTTGGATTCGTGGCCGTCGCCCTTGATATCCAATATGCATGCGGCGGCAACGCGACTCCCGTCCTTCATGCCGCGGAAGACTCCATCTCTCGCGGGCTCGAACTGCGCAGGTCTCTTCGGGTGCAGACCGCCCAGGCGCGATTCTCGGCGCAGATGGTCGGCGTGCTTCCGATTTTTCTCATGGCGGTGCTTTCGGCGGCAAGCCCCGGCTTTCTCGATCCGTTTTTCTCGGATAGCAGGGGAACGGCCATGCTTGCCGTAGCCGTATGCATGCAGGCTGCGGGCGTGCTGATGATTCGCAGGATGCTTTCCGTGGAGGTGTGAGCGGAATGGAGGATTCGATGGCGATGGTCGCGTTTATCGGGACGTGCGCTGCGGCCATGGGCGTTTTCGCGAGCCTTTGGCTTGAAGAGGTGCGTTCCGAAAAGCGAAACGAGCGTGCGATGCGCCGAAAGGCGATCGGGGCCGACGCCGACGCCTCCGGGGCGAAAGGGCTGTCGCGGCGTGCTTTCGGGGCATCCGACCGAAAGCGCCGTGCTGCGCGCCGGCTGACGGCGGAGCGGCATGTTCCCGAAATGATCGATGCCGTCGCGCTCGGGATGAGGGCGGGGCTTTCGTTCGAAAGCGCGTTCGCCCTGTACTGCTCTCGATTCGACGACGAGTTGGCACAGGCGTGCCGGCGCGCATGCCGTTCGTGGGAAAGCGGCCTTGTTTCGCGCGATGAGGCGCTGCGCCTCCTTGCACGCGATTTCGACGTGCCGTCCTTGACGAGGTTCGTGAACAACGTCATCCGCTGTCTGCGGTTCGGAAGCCCTATGTCGCGCATGTTCGAGACGACGGCGAGCGAGGCCCGCAGCTGCTATCGGGCCAAGATGGAGGAGTTGGTGGCGAAAGCTCCGGTGAAGATGCTTGTTCCCACGGCAGGGCTGATCTTGCCGGCGATGCTCATCGTGGTGATGGGTCCGGTACTGCTCGAATTCCTTTGAGGGGGAGCGACCGGTCGAAATACGAGGAAAGGAAGGATGCGATGGTGCGGATGGAATGCGCGAAAGCGGCGACGGGCATTTTGAGGGATGCGTTGCCGGAAGGTTTATCGAACGCGCGCTGCGGCTTGGCGGAGCGTATCGAGGCGGCGGAGGAGAGAATGCGGCTTTCTGCGGCGCGCATGCATGCGAGGCTTGCGTGCCGAAGCGGGCAGGGCACGACGGAGTACGCGATTCTCGTCGGGGTTCTTGTCGTCATCGCGATCGTCGCCATCACGATGTTTCGTCCGAAGATCGAAGAGCTATGGAATGCCATAGCGGACGGCATCAACGGGCTGTGATGGCCGTGTTCTGCCGGGTCCGTTCGATCGCACGTGCGGCAAAAGGGCAAGGGACGGTCGAATACGCCCTGGTGGCGGCAGTGTTTATTGCAATGATCGTCTGTCTTGGGGTGCTGTGGCGATTCGTCGCGGAAGGAGGGTTTTCTTCCGGAGTCGTCGAATCGCTCACCCATCGGCTTGCGAAGGGGGTGGTCGATCTTGCGGCGTTTTGACGGGCAGGCGACTGTCGAAGCGGCCCTTCTTGCGCCGGCGGTCTTGGTCTGTCTACTGCTGCTTTTGCAGCCTGGAATCGTTTTATACGACCGCGCCGTCATGGAGGCTGCCGCATCGCAGGGGTGCAGGCTTCTCGAGACGAGGGCGTCGCAAAGTGAATCGGATGCGCGTGCGTTCATAGAACGCCGTCTCGCAGCCGTTCCTGATACGGGCATATTCCACGCGGGTTCGTGGAATATCGAGGTGAACGGATCGGAGGGGATGGAAGAGGTGTCGGTGAGCATAGCCCATTCCCTCGATCCGCTGCCTTTGGCGGATGCCGCCTTGGGCCTTGCGGGGATGCTCGACGGGGACGGCCGGTATCGCCAAGAGGTCGTGCGGGTCGCGAATGTCCGCGACGGATGGCTGATGGATTCGGCAAACGGCGCCGACCCCGAAGCATGGATGCGACGCTGGGAAGAAAAAGCGTGATGGAGAAGAGGGGAAATCATGGAAGGTACGGATTCGGGCGGAAACGCGCCGCCCCGCTGCATGACCGACATGTTTCGCCGACGCGACGGCTTTACGACGTTCGGCGCGGCGTGCGCCCTTTTGGTTTCATGCGCGCTGGCGTTCGCGTGCGTATGGACCGTCCGAAGCCAATCGCGCGCAGCGGGCGTGCAGGCCGTGGCCGATGCTGCCGCGCTTGCTGCGGAAAACGAAGTGGCCGAATTCGTCATAGCGGTGCGTGCGGCCGATGCCACGCTTCTCAGCATGTCCCTTACGGGGCTTTCGCTTGTCGGAGTGGGCACGGCGTGCTGCTTGGCCCCGCCCTGCGCCGCTTTGGGAAAGACGTTGATAGAAACGGGAAAGGGCATCCTTGCCAGGCAGGACGATGTCGCGCGGGCGGCCGAAAAGGCGCTTTCGGCCGCTCAGGATGCCCTGCCCGCGCTGTCTCAGGTCCAAGCCCAGGCGGTCATTCGGGAGAATGCGCCGTCGCTTGACGGCGAGGCGGCCGGATACATCGAGCTGGTTCCCGAGCAGGGCGAGCCGATTTCGATCGGAGATGCGGCCGCCGCCCAGGATGCCGCCGATGCCGCGCAGGAACAAAGCGACGAGATAGCGTCGGCGGCCGAGGAGGCGCAGCAGGCAAGAGACGAAGCGCAAGAGGCTCTCGAGCGGGGGTTCATGCATGACTGCGGCGACCCGGAAGGCTATTGCATGTACGAGAGGGCGGATGCGCTTGCCGGCATGCCTTCGGAGCTGAATCCGCTTTATCACAGCGTGCATACCTGGTCGTTCGAGGTTGCGTTGAAGCGCGCCCAGGCGTATTACCCGTATCGCGCGTCGCACGAGGCGCCTGAAGACGACAGCGTGGAAGCGTGCGCTCGAAGCGCCTTGCGCAAGAACTTCTACGAGTTCGCTTCCGAAGAGGTCGCGAAAGGGCATGCGATCGACGACGGGGAATCGGCGCCCGATATCGTGTTTCCGCTGCTTCCGAAAAACACTTCGGAAATGAAGGAGACGAGCCTGTATACCGACAAGGCGTATCCGGTCGCGGCGGGCTGCCTTCATGCGTGGGAAGGATGCCCCGCGGCGCAAGGAGGCTGCGAAGGGTTCGGATCGCTTGCCGAGCAGGATGCGGGGGCATGCGGCGTGTGCGCCGTATGCGGATTCGACGCCGTCGCGCTCGGCAAGGTGGCTTCGGCTTCGTCTTCGATAGAAAACGGTTTCGAGTACCACTATAGAAAAGTCGCCGAGGCCGCTCGCGATTATACGGACGCCCTTGCTCGCGCATTGCCCGCCGAATCGGCGGCGAAAGATGCGGTCCAAGGGATTTTCGATCGCATCGAGGCGGCTTTGGGAGAGATGAAATCGTGCCGTATCGAGGCGTATCCCCCGGGGCGTTTCGGAACGCTTGCCGCCATCGCGTTCGATTCCCGGGGCCAAGACGGCGTTCCCTTCGTTTCCGCAACGCATGATATCGGGTCGTTCGCGGCGGTTTCCTCGGCGGTTCTTGCCGACGACGCGCAGGAGAACGTGCTTTCCTCTTTGCTTGACGGGGTTGCGGAGGATATCGGGCCGCCCCTTTCGGACGCCGTTCCCGAAGTGCTCTCGCTTTGGGGGTCGTTGATAGAGGCGTATTCGTCGGGTACGGAGGGGCTTGCTTCGGGCGTGCGCGACCTGATCGATTCGATACCCCTCATGGGATCGAGCGGACTGGGAACATGGGCGTGCGAGTCGTTTCTCGCGATCCTCGAGGCGGCGGGGCTTGAGCCTGCGAACACCGAGGCGCCGAAGCCTTTCGTGGCCAATACCGAACATGTCGCCGCACGAGGAGAGGGCCCGATCGCATCGGCGATAGCGGCATTGAAGGGGTCGTGACCGGTCTTTCGAAGTGCGATGGGCGTTTTGCGGCATTCGTCGTCGGGTTGGAAGGGGGATGCATGGACGGTTTTTCCATAAAAGGCGGCGCGTTTGTGAGGCGCCTTTCGGGGCATGCGGGAAACGCATCGAAGGCGGATTGCGCGGGCCGAAAGCGCCCGGGGAATGCGCGGCGTCGTTCGGGACAGATGGCGGTCGAATTCGCCGTGACGATTCCCGTCATGGCGGCGGTGGCGTTCATCGTGACGGCTTGGGGTACGGCGGGAGCGGGAGCCGGTGCTGCCGCCGGAGCTGGGGCAGGGGCGTCGCTGACTGTATTGACGGTTTGTTGTGTTGCCGGGTCATCGGTCTTGGTCTCGGCACGGAAAATCTTCATCGATTGGCCAATGCTTTTGGCTAGCTCAGGGAGCTTCTTCGCGCCAAACAGCAGCACGATGATAAGTAGAATGATAATGAGCTCGGTGGGGCGAAGATTAGGCATGATAGTATGTCCTTCCAATTTCTGTGTTGTGACAGGGGAAGGGTATACCTCATTAACGCACCAATTTATCAGTATAGCGAGGAATGGTGTGTTGTTCAAGTTGAAGTGCGGTGTTGCGTTTGAGCTGCTTGTGAGAGTTGCTCGGGAACATGTTAATTTGAATGCATTTACTGTGTTATTGGTGAGCATATGTGTTTGGGTTCGTTGGTTTTCGCAAGAGGAAAACAAAAGGAAAATTACGAAAAAAGCATGGCTGGAAATGCTGATAAAGACTGATTTTCATTGGTATTGTGCGCTACGAAAACCAGAGAAAAAATGAGTGAGTCGCTTTCTTTGACGCATGGTGAGAATCGTCTGTTTGAGTTATTGTGAATGCGCACAACGAAGACAAGCGGCATGGAGGGCGCGCAAAAACTCGAATAATCGCATATGGTAACTGTTTGCTTTACCGTCATCTCTCCCATACATACATGACGACGGGGACGCACCACAATGATGTGATGGTAAAACGGGCAGTACCAGACGATTCCGAGTATGTGTGTGCCATCCACTGACGCATCTTACCTGCGTCGTCGGGCCATTGAATGGATTAAGTGCATTGAATGGTTGCGAATGCGGCAGAGTGTCTTCGTCCGTCATGCCTCGCAATGAACGCGCGGCAGTCCAACGAAGGAGCAAGATGAGTTCAACGGAAGCAACAAACGGCATCTCTCGCCGTGCTGTGCTCGCAGGCGCGGCCGCCATCGGCGGCACCATCGCCGTGGCGAGTGCATTGGGTACAGGAGTGACAACGGTGCAGGCAGCGCCATCCGTCGCTGGCACGGCAGGTGCAACGGGCGCGAACGGCGCGGGCGGCGTGGCCGTTCCCGCAGCGCAGCGCACCACGAAAAGCGCGAAGACCATTACCGACGCGCCCGCTCTGCCGGGCTGGAAGGTAGCTCCGTTCCCTCTGCGGAACGTCGCCATCACCTCGAACAGCGTGTTCGATCGTGCCAAGGAAGGGATGCTCGACTATGCACGCAACTATCCGGTAGACCGCTGGCTGGTTTGCTTCCGTGCGCAGGCGAACCTGCTGCCTAAGGACAACACGACGCAGCCTTCCGGTGGCTGGGAGAACTTCCCCAGCGGCTCGCTAGACAAGGCTGTTGAACAGCAATGGGGCGATGCCGAATACACGCGTGGCCAGAACAAGAACGGTGCTGATGGTCTGTTGCGCGGCCACTTTGCCGGACATGCATTGCACATGCTCTCCCAAGCGTATGCCGAAACGGGGGAGGAAGCGATTCTCAACAAGATCAACGAGTTCGTCTCCGGCCTGAAGGAATGCCGAGATTCCCTGCGCGAGATGAAGTATAACGGCAAAGCCCGCTACAGCCACCCCGGCTTCCTT
>USEZ01000026.1 GCA_900553775.1 uncultured Slackia sp.
CGTCGACGTCGGCGAGCTGCCAGGAACCCACGTCGCGGGGCAGCACGAAGCGCACCTGGCCGCGACGGGCCTTCTTGTCGCGCTTCATGGCCTCCAGCATGGCCTCCGGCTCGGCCGACCAGTCGAGGGCGGGCAGGCCCAGCTGGTCGAGCAGGCTGTCCTGCGTCTCGACCAAATCGAGCGGCGCGTCCACCAGCGACACGGCCATGCGCGCGGCGAAGCGCATGCCCTCGGCCACGGCCGCGCCGTGCGAGAACGCGCCGTACCCCGCCAGCGATTCGACCGCATGTCCCAACGTGTGGCCGTAGTTCAGGCACTCGCGCACGCCCTTGCTCTCGGACTTGTCGGCGGCCACCACGTCGGCCTCTTCGACGCCGGCGCGGATCAGCACGTCTTCGTCGAAGCCCAGGCCCTGCAGCGTGGTTCCGTTGAAATTGCGGTCAAGGTTGGAAAACGCCTCCGCATTGCGATCGACCACGCACACGTTGCCGTCGTTTTGCGAGAGCAGCGTGGCCAGCTGGGATCCCACGCGCCCGCAGCCTACGATGATGATGTTCGCCATGACGCACCCTTCCCGAAAAAGAAGATGCGCCCGAAGCGCATCCTCGTTATGCCTTTACAGGAACTTGTAATAGATAGAGCGAACGCCCCAGTCGTGCACGTCGGTCACGCCGAACGCCTTCCAGCAACCGGGAGCCAGATCGAGCGCGCGGCCGTACGATTCGAAGCCGCCCGTGTCGGTCACCGTGGCCACGATAATCGTCTCGCCGTAGCGGATGGCCACCGGATGGCCGAGCAGATGCGCCTGCGACTCGGGCACGGCCACCGTAAGGCCGTCGTGGGAAAGCGGCACGCCCGATGCGGTGGCATCGGTGCCGAAATTGCCCAGGCCGTCGTCGTTGTCGGCGTGGCTGTAGGCGGAAGCCGTTCCCAGGGTCCATCCGTCGCTCTCGTCGGGCATGATGTGAGGCGCGGTAGGCAGAGGATCGGTGGTTCCCAGCTTGAGCGCGGCGGCGACGGTGTTTTCGTTGGCGACGTCGTATGCGGAAAGCACGATCACCGGGTCGGGATCGCTCACGGTGATGGAGCGGGCGGAAGACGTGGAAAGCGACGCGGTGTCGGCGCTTGCCGCCTGCATGCGCTCTGCAGAAGACGCCGAATCGTCGGCGGCCGTATTGCGTTCGGCACCGATGCCGATCGTGTCGACATCGACATCGTGCGATGCCACGGCCGGGCGCATCGTGAACACGGACGCCCCCGCGATAAGAACGACGACACATGCGATCGCGGCGATCGGCGCGAAGCGAAGCGGGCTATGTGCGGCCTTTCGAGCCAAGTATCCTCCAAACACGCGGCGCGGCGGGCGGGCGAATCCGACCCTTGAGGCGGCCATCGTCGAAACGACGCATGGCAGCCGCGCGTACGGTCATGCAAAACTCAGCCATTGTACTCGATGGCGCCCCTCAAGGACAATCCAGCCGCGCGAAGCGGGGCGAAGCGCGCACGCGTTCGTCATCTACCAGGTATTATGCAATTCTCCCTTTCGAAAAAGAACGATATTTTCGCCACAAAGACGCCATGAAAAAGCCGTTCGTGGCACGAAAGCGGCCGTCCGCTACGCGCGCGGAACCACCAAGGCTATGAGAAGGTAGGCGAAAACGGCCGTAGGCGGCGACATGACCAGCAAAATGACGGCGATTACGCGCACCACCGTGGAATCGACCCCGAAATAATAGGCGATGCCGCCGCATACGCCGAGAAAGCGCTTGTCCGCAAGGCTGCGGCGAAACGGGCCGTGAGGCTGCGCCGACACGAACCCGGCGAGCTTGCCGCGCTTCGACGCCCACAGCAGAAACGCGCCCGCCGCCACCAGGGCGCACGGCCACACCAAGCGCCATACAAGCTGGACGAGCTCGCCGATGCGAGCCCATACCTGATGAGGGACGACGTTGCCCGCAAGGCTGAACAGGCCGAGCGCGATCAGCGCCACGCCGAACACGACGGCGAGGCGCGGGCGGTTGCCGTTTTTCCGATAGTCAGCCACGAACGCCTCCTAAAGCCATGGATTGATATCGAAGGCCCGGGCGCCGAAGGGCAGCTCCACCGTGACGAACTCCAAAGACCCTGGAACGGCGAAAGCGGTGCAGGTGGCCACGCACACCACGATCGCGCACAGAGCCAGCCCGAAATCGAACATCTCGTCGTGCAGCGATATGTTCATCACCAAAAGACCCGCCATCACCAAAAACATCGGCCACAGCTTGGAAACCGCATAGACGAAAGAGAAGGGGGAAAGAACGCCGATCGACATGAATAGAGCCACAACGCCCATCGCCACCAGGGACAACCCGCATGAAAAACGACGGATGAGGCGTCCTTTTTTCGCAGGGACGAACATCAAGACGAAGCCCGCCACCACAAGCGCCACGGGCCAAAGCTGCCACCATACGATGCCGCGGACCAGGAAATCGAACAGCAGGGCGGCATCCACGGCAAGAATCACCGCGCCCAGCCATACGCACAAGCGCGACCACCCTTCCATGCCGCACCGGTCGCACGGCTCTTCGGAGGCGGCCACGGGAGCCACCACGGGATTCGCTTCGGGAACGGGCGATTCGGGGGCAAGTCCTACGGGAGGCACGGGGGCCATGCCGCGCGCGCGCCTTGCCGGCGCGGGAGAAACGGAAGCAGGGGCGGCTACGTAGGCCGCGCACGCGATCGGCGTGGGAGCCTCCATCCTGCCCGGCAGCACAAGCCACATGATCACGTATGCGACGGCCGCGATGCCGAACGTGCATATCGAAAGCAAGACGGCGAGGATGCGCACGGCAATGGGATCGAGGTCGAAGTATTCCGCCACGCCGGCACATACGCCGGATATCGCTTCGTTGTCGGAGCGATGAAGACGGTTCGCCTCGGCCACCGCGGGGCCTCCTCTCTCTTGCATTCCGAACGGCTTGCTACGCCTGCGAAGAACCGACCTCCTGAGCCACGACGACGGGCGTGCGCTTCACGCGCAGCTGCGATACGCGACGACGGCGCATCTGCTGGACCTTGAACGCATAGCCGTCCACCACGAATTCGTCGCCGAGCTGGGGAACGCAATCGAACCTGTTCATCAGCCAGCCCGCGATGGTTTCGTAGTCTTCGCTTTCCTCGACGGGCCATCCGAAGGATGCCGCTTCGTCGCATGGACACGACCCCACCACGATCCATTCGTCCGCGGAAAGCTGCGTGACGTGCTCGTTTTCGCTGAAATCGGTTTCGTCGATGATTTCGCCCACGATTTCTTCGACGATATCTTCGATGGTTATTAAACCGGCAGTTCCGCCGTACTCGTCGACGACGACCGTCATCTGTTGACGATTCGTTTGCATTTCGTTGAGCAGGGGCAACAGGTCTTTGCTCTCGGGAACGAAGCCCACCTCGGCCACGTATTCGGCGACCGCGTCGGTCTCCTTGCCGTCGAGCAGCGGGTTGATCAGGTCTTTGTAGCGCACGATGCCCACGATGTCGTCGAGGTCGTCGTGATAGACGGGCAGGCGCGAATAGCCGGTGCCGCGCATGCGGTCGAGCGCCTGCTTCACCGTTTCGGTGTCTTCCACGGCGATCACGTCGACGCGCGGCGTCATGGCCTCGACGGCGGTGGCATCGCCCAAATCGAGCACCTCGTGGATCATGCGCTTCTCGTCGTCGTCGAGCTCTTCGTTGTCGGCAACGATGTAGCGGATCTCTTCCTCGGACACTTCCTGGCGCTCATCGGCGCTTTTCACGCCCATCAAACGGGCGATCAGGTTCGCCGAGGCGGCGGTGAAGCGCACGAGCGGGCTGGCGATCTTCTGGAACACCTTCAAGGGGCCGGCAACCGCCTTCGAAACCGACTCGGCCGAAGAAAGCGCGATACGCTTGGGAACCAGCTCGCCGATCACGATGCTGAAATACGACACGACCAGCGTGATGAGCACGGGAGCCAAAGCGGGGGCCGCGAAGGCGAGCCATTCGGCGCCGAACGACGCCATCCATTGCGCCAGCGGGTCGGACAGATTGGTAGCGGCCGCAGCCGAGGCGAAAAAGCCCACCAGCGTGATGGCCACCTGGATCGTTGCAAGGAAGCGGTCGGAATCGGAGGCAAGTTCGAGCGCGCATGCCGCCTTCTTCGACCCTTCGTCGGCCTCTTTCTGAAGCACGACCTTGCGTGCGTTCACCAGGGCCATTTCAGAAGCGGAAAAATACCCGTTCACCAGAATGAGAACGAACGTGACCAGAATGCTTATGCCGACGTCCATGAAACCGCGTCACAACCTTTTCAAGCTCGCCGCCTACCAGGCGGAATACCTCTTCACGCGCCTAAAGCACGTACAACACGATGGAAAGGAACTGCAGCACGCTGCCCGCGAGCACCCAAAGGTGGAACACGGTGTGCATGTAGGGGATCTTTTTCAAGACATAGAAGATGCAGCCGATGCTGTAGCAGATGCCGCCCGCCAAAAGCAGCATGAGGCCGGGAAACGCCAGGTTGGCGATCAGCGGCGGCAGGAACCCCACCACGCACCAGCCCAAAAGCAGGTAGATGACGGCAGAGATCCAGCGGGGGCGAAACACCCAGAACGCCTCGAGCGCCATGCCTACGATGGCCAGAGCCCACACGATCGCGCACAGGAGCATGCCGTTGGAATCGGCCAGCGTGATCAGGCAGAACGGCGTGTAGCTGCCCGCGATGAACAGGTAGATGGCCGAATGGTCCAGAATCTTGAACACCTTTTTCGCCGGAACCGGAACCAACGCGTGATACAGCGTTGACGCCGTGTATTCCAGCAGCATGGAAATGGTGTAGATGAGCGCCGCGGCAAGGGCCACGCCGCCGCCGTGCGACACGGCGATGACGATGCAGACGGGAATGGCCGCCACGGCGAGCGCGGCGCCGATGCCGTGCGAGATGGAGTTGGCGATTTCTTCGCCCACCGTGTATTCGCGCACGTTCTTCTTCTCGCGACGCGCGGGGCGGCCGGAACGAGGCGCGTCGGAAACGCCTGCGGGCCGCTCGCTTGCCGCGCGCTCCGTAGCTTTCGCGGCTTTCGCGGAAACGCGGGGATCGTCGAAGTTGGAAATCTGCCATGCATGCGATGCGGCAGAAGAAGAGGCCGTGCGGCCTTGCTGTTCTCGGCCGGAAGCGTCGGAGGCCGCAACCGATTCGGATGATGTCGTGGTAGTGTTCATGGCCGCCATTCTAGCATGGCGCATGATGGCCGCCGCAAAGCGACCGACGGGCGTTACCAATCCATCACCCAAGGTCGCCCCGTATGCGTTCGACGCCTTCGCCCGAAGCGTCGATCGGCGCGCGCGGCGGCCTGGGGGCCGCACGGCGAAGGGGCGGCGAGCGCGGGCCCGCCGCCCCTTGGACGCCCATGCGACGCCGATCCGTCGAGCCTTCTTCTGCCCATATTCAAGCCATCGCGCCCGACTCGAACTCGGGCATTGCGGAAAGGCAAAAAGTGCGGAAATCGGAACGGCGCATGGAGTTCAAGCAAGAAAATATATTCCGACCTGACCTTATGTCGATTAGGAACAGTTACCGGCCGATATCGGCCGCCGTTGCGCCGGCTTCCTTCGCGGCGGCTGTGCGCGGGCGCACCCATTCCATCCAGCGGTCGGCGTCTTCGGCGGATACGTCCCACAGCTGCTCGGTGGTGCCGCCCACGCCCGAAGCGGTGCGGGCGTTCACGATGGCCACATGCGCTGCACGCTGGAACGGATTCGTCGAAA
The DNA here is from genome assembly GCA_900553775.1 of uncultured Slackia sp. GTDB lineage: Bacteria > Actinomycetota > Coriobacteriia > Coriobacteriales > Eggerthellaceae > Slackia. Next base: position 5,764 of record USEZ01000026.1, read on the forward strand.
CGAACCCATACTGGATTTTCTTGCGCGGAAACACCACGGTCTGCTTCGACAGGCCGCCGTTGGTGACGCTCATGAACGCCCTGTCGTAGCCCAGGCCCGACATGCGATGCCACAGCACCGCATCCGCCACGTTGAGCACGAACGCGATCACGAACAGCGCCACGCACGCGGCGAAGACCGTCTCTGCCACGGCGAATACGGCGGGCTCGACCGAAAACAGGTTCGCGCGCAAACCCGCCTCGAAGCCGATGCGGCAAAGGGTGGCCCCCACAACCAGCCAGAACACGGAGCTGCGCAAGACGGCCTTGCGCACGATGGCGCGGCGCAGGGCCACGGGAGCCGGCTTCACGGTTTCCTGCGGCATATCCGAGAACTCGGGCAGAACGCCCGCCACCAGCTCGGGCACGCGTTCGAGCTTCACGAACGGATGGATCACCACGCCGCGCGAAAGCTCCTGCCCCTCGCTGCCGTCTTTGGCAACCGAATCGATCTTGCCCACCGAAAGCTCGCAATAGCCGATCAGACGACGCACGAACGACTGCTTCACGATGACGGTCTGCACGCGATCGATGTCCACCCCGTGAAACGTACGCTGCAGCAGGCCATGCTCCACTTCGATGCGGCTTTCGCGGCGGCGCACCTTGAAACCGCCGTACTGCACGATGGTTCCCACGACGGAAAACGCCCACAGGGCAAGCACCGAAAGCGCCGCCCACAGCGCCACCTGCCAGGCGAACGACCCGAACAGGCCGCCCAGGAAATCGGCGTTTCCCTCGAAAACCGCAGCGCCTTCGACCGCGCCTTCCACGGCCCCTTCGACCCACGACTCTATATTGCTTTGGAAGAATTGCGCCACGGCTCCCGCCAAGCCGAAGATGCCGGCGATGATCACGCCGAAATGCCCGGCTGCGCCCGACAACCCCGCGAAGAACAGCTCTTTGTTGGTCAGGCCCGATTCGTACGAAATCGCACCCGTGGCAACCTCCTGGCCGCCGAACACGCCGCGCAGGTCGTTGATCAGCTCGTCGGCGCCGTCGAGCACGTTGCCGCCCGCCTGAGCCGCCGCCACCGCGCCTGCGACCGGCGCCGTTCCGTTCGCCGCCCGCTCGGCAGACGCATCGAATGCGGCGGGATCGGCGCCGAAGGCGATCGCCGCAGAACGAACGTCGCCGCCCGCGCACGCCACGATCCATGCCGAAGGAACCACCGATCCGTCGACGAAAACCGTACCGAATTCGTCGAGCGCACCGCCCGCCAGAAGCACCTTCTTGCGGCGGAAGAGCTCCGCACGCAACGCCTCGGCCTCGGACACGCTCACGTAGCGCAGCAAGACGGCCTCGTTGGCCGAGCCGCCTGCCGTGTCGATTTTCACGTTGCAAACGCCCAAGACGCGCTGCAGAATGCCCGCCTGCTGGTTCACCGACTGCACGCGCTGATACGGCACATGCCTGCGCTTCTTGCTGATTACGCCCGAGAACAGGGAAAACTCCGTCGGGGTAAGCTCATAGCTCAAGTTCTTCCACGAAAGCCACTGCGCCGAGAACACGATGCCCGCCAAAAGAACGGCGACCGCAAGACCGACGGCGAAAGCGACAGGCAGCACGGCAATCGAAGGGGCGCCCTCTTCAAGCAGCGAAGCAATCGAGCCAATCGCGGAAATCACCATGGCAGCTGCGATGGCGCCCATCAAGGACAGGCCTCCGAGCCATATATAAGAATGGTGCACCGAATGCTTGCCCGGGCGCAGCGATTCGGGAACCGCCGCGCGGACGTCGCCCGGTGCGAACATGGAGGCGTCGGCGCGGGCGGCGGCGATAAGCGCATCGCGATACGCCTGCCATTCGGCGCTCAAGCCAGGCTGGGAGGAAGCAGCGGCACCCGCCGTGGCAGCAGAGTCTTCCTGAAGGCCCGACGCCGCAGGCGCCTCTCCAGCAAGCGCGGAAACAGCGGCATCGGCAAGTTCCCGTTCAGGGCGGATATTGCGAGAATCCTCCATGGCCTACACGTCCTCTTGCGCAAGACGTGCCTGCTCGGCGATGCGGTCGCGCAGCACGTCGGCCTCTTCGAACGCGAGGCCGGGAATGACATGCTCGCCCGCCGCCGTTGCCACGGTGACGCTCGCCAGGCCGAACGCGCGCAGGATGGGGCCCTGCTTGGTGTCGGTGTTCTGCACGCGCACGAACGGAATCACCGCCCTGCTGCGCCACACGATGCCTTTAGCGATATCGAGCTCGTTTTCGCCCACCTCGTAGCGCCAACGTGCGTAGCGAATCGGCGGCAGGACGACCACCCACGCGAACAACGCGACCAACCAGGCGGCGGCCATGACGCCCGCGACGATCCACGCCCAGCCCGCATCGGGCTCGACGAGAGCGGCAATGAGAAAGCCGATCACGCACACGATGAACGTCGCTGTGATCCAGAGCGCATCGCTGATGCGCCATACGCTTTTCACCTTGGGATTCAATTGGTTCTGAGGTAAGGGACGCATGCAGGCGCTCCTTTCGCATTCGGGAAACGCGGCGCACACCGCCGCTCGACGAGCGTGCGGGCCTGAGGGGCATGGATGCGAAAAGGCCGTCGAACGGCCCCGACATCGCCTTTCCACCCGGCGCACGCGCTCGTCGCAAAGAAACATGCACAGTATACAGGGAGCACCCCCCCCCGAGCGCAAGGGGGCAACGGACGCGCGACCCATACCGGAATCAAGGCAACCATGAACGACGTCGGCAAAGAGCGCAGGAACAACGACGCGGGGCGAAGCGACAAGACGCCCCCCTTGCGCCCGAACGCCCGAAAGCGCGGGCAGAAAAGCGTATTCGGTGATGCGGGCAGCGTGCTGCACGTACGCCGCGATAGCTCGGGTACAATGCCAGAAAGGCAGTGCTCGCCGAGCCTGCGGGGATGCTTGTTTCGAGAGAAAGGAGCATCCTATGGAATTATTAACATGCCTTGCAGCGTGCTGCACGATCGTTTCGTTCGTAATCGATTGCGTTAGTAAATTCCGCCGCAGAACCAAGCGAGAAAACAAGATGGAGCCCAGGAAAGAGAGAAGCCGGGCGGGCACCCGGCTCTCAAAACACTGACAAGCATCACCCGTAGCTAACTCACCTCAGAAGTCTGTTAGACCAGGCGGGCGCTGCCTTGCATTTCGCATTGTAGCACGCAGGCGTAGCACCCTACGACGCTACGCCGCAGCTTCTCCATACCGACAGACGCCCGTCACGCAAAGGAAGGCCCTATGAGCACCCTGCCGTCTCTCTCGCTGGAATACCTCGTCGCCCTGCTGAACGAAGCAGGATGCCCCGCACATCGCGAAGGCGCCGATGCGCAGATAAGCGGCATGACGGTTGACTCGCGCGAAGTTGCGCCGGGCCGCCTGTTCGTATGCAAAGGCGCGGGCTTCAAGCCCGCCTTTCTCGCATCGGCGCTTGAGGCGGGCGCGGCGGCGTATGTGTGCGACGAGGCCCTTGCCGAAACCCTGGCGGCGGCCGACGGCGGCGCGCCGCGCATCGTAGCCGCCGACGTGCGCCAGGCCATGGCGCTTATCGCAGCGGCCGCATACGGCAACCCCGACGAGCGCCTGAACGTCATCGGCATCACGGGCACGAAAGGCAAGTCCACCACCGTCTACATGCTGCGCTCCATTTTCACGGCCGCAGGCATCGACGCCTCCATCTTGGGATCGATCGAAACCGACGACGGCCTGGAGCGCTACGAAAGCCACAACACCACGCCCGAAGCACCCGAACTGTGGCGCCACCTGCACAATACCGAAGAAGCCGGGCGAGACACCATGGTGATGGAGGTTTCAAGCCACGGCCTGAAATACGACCGCGTGCTCGGGCTGCACCTTGGCACCGCGTGCTTCCTCAACATCGGGCGCGATCACATCTCCCCCGTCGAGCACGCCGATTTCGAAGACTACTTCTCTTCGAAGCTGCGCATTTTCGAACAATGCCGCACCGCCGTCGTCAACCTCGGCACCGACCACGTCGAGCGCGTGCTCGATGCCGCTCAGGCCGCCGAACGCGTGGTGACGTTCGGCATCGAAGACGGCGAAGAGGCAGGCGAACGGCAGGCCGACTACCGCGCACGCAACATCGTCGCCTCCGAGTGCGGAATCTCCTTCGACCTTGCAGCCGAAGGAAACACGCACGCCCTGACGCTCGGCATGGCGGGCGCGTTCAACGTGGCCAACGCCCTGGCCGCCATCGCCATGGCCCGCGTGGCGGGCGTGTCGTTCGAGGCCATCGCCGAGGGCCTCGCGCATGTGCGCGTGCCCGGACGCATGGAGCTTGTGGCCTCGGCCGACGGCAACACCGTCTGCATCGTGGACTACGCCCACAACGAGCTGTCGTTCAAGACGCTGTTCTCTTCCGTTGCCCGCGAATACCCCGGTCGCAAAATCGTCGCCGTGTTCGGCGCGCCCGGCGGCAAAGCGGAGGAACGCCGCACGTGCCTTCCTCGCGTGGCGGGCCGCTATGCCGACCTGATCGTCTACACCGAAGAAGACCCCGCGCACGAACGCGTGGAAGACATCTGCGCCGAACTGGCCGCGAATACGCCCGAAGGCGTCGCGCATGAAGAGATATACGACCGCGAAGCCGCCGTGCGGCGCGCGTTCGAGGCGGCTCAAGGCGAGCCTTCCGTCGTGCTGCTTTTGGCGAAAGGCGATGAGACGACCCAGCATCGCGGCGACGAATATCCCGAGGTCAAAAGCGATTTGACGCTCGCGCGCGAGATATTGGAAGCGTAAAGGAGCCGACGCGCCGGCGGCGGTCCGAAGGGGCCGCCATACGTTACAATCGTCAACGCTTCCGCCGCGGTACGCCCTGCGGCGGATACATCATCACGCAATGCAAAGGAATACCGATGCCCACCTATATCGCCCACTACAAATCGCCCAACGGAACCGCGCAGGTGTCGGGCGTGTTCGAGTTCGAAAGCAGCCATCGCGCGGGGTCGAAGCAAAACATGCACGACGCGCGCATGTGCATGCTGCAGGCATACGGCAACGAAGCCGTGGCCTGGCAGATCGATTCGGTCGAATCGAAGAAGTCGGACGACGTGCGCTCGGACCATCAGATGCAGCTCGATTTCCGAGAGCCCGCCGAGCACAAGCCGAAAAAACGCATCGTGCGCGGATTCAAATAGAATCGGCCGACGCGGCGCACGGCACGACCGCCGGAGCAAACCCTCGGGCGCGTTGCACGGCAGCGCAGACGGCCGGGCACGTTACACGGCGGCTTTGCAGAATTCGGTTCGATAGAACCCGCCCATGGCAAAAGGAAGAGCGGCTACTGCATACCGGGCTCCCATTGTCCGAGAAACCCGCCGCTCATGACGCATGATGCTCCATTGAAGCAGGCATAGGGAACGCAACAGCACGTCTTCAGGGCATTTTTTTTGCGGGTATGACGCAATTTCAGACCGAAAAAGGCCGCGGGCGCGGCGCGTGGAATGCGTTTCCCCAGGTCGCGAAATACACCAATGCGCAACCTGACGATATTGTGCGGCATACCCGCAAAAAACCGGCCGCAACCGCTTTTCTTGCAACAATGCTGCAACGCACAGGGCGGAAATACGAATGTGGACCGCGGCCGCATCGCCCCCGAACACACGAAAAACCTTATCGCGGCAATTCCGGGCTCGATGTCGTGCTTTACCCTAAGGTCGGTGCGCATAAGAAAAACCTCCCATTTCCCGATGTCCGAGAAATGGGAGGCAGTTCAGGTAAGTGCGTGGGCCTTCTCGATGCCTTTTGCGTCTGCCTCTTATGCAGCGGCCTGCTCGTCGACGAAGTAGCGCTTGTACCAGATCAGGAACGTAAGCGCCGTATAGATCTTGCGATGGTTGAGCGCGCGGCCCTCGAAATGCTCGTCGAGCATGGACATGAGCTTGCCCGTGTCGAAGAACTCCTCGGCCCACGGCGCGGTGAAATACTCTTTCACGTAGTCGTAGTATTTCTGCTCGCGCAGCCAGAATTTCAGCGGCACCGGGAAGCCCTTCTTGGGGCGCGTGGCCCATTCATCGGGCAAAATGCGGTTCGCGGCATGGCGCAGCACCTGCTTGTTGCCCTGATCGTTCACGCGGAAGCGCGCGGGGATATGCTGGGCGAACTCCATGACCTTCTTGTCGAGGAGCGGAACGCGCAGCTCGAGCGAATGGGCCATGCACATCTTGTCGGCCTTGAGCAGGATGTCCCCCGGCAGCCACATGTTCATATCCAAGTATTGGCGCTTGGAAAGGTCGCAGAAATTCTGCACGCGGCCATACACCGGCGCACACAGCTCGAAAGCGTCGGGGCCCGCGGCGTATTCGGGCTTCACGATGTCGTCGATTTCGTCGCTGCGATAGATGAACGCCTGGCCCGTGAACCATTTCTCGGGCATTTCGGCGGCCTTCAGCAAGAAGTTACGGCCCTTGAAATACGACTTGTTCTCGACGAACTTGCCCAGGCTGCGGCGGATGGAGCGCGGCACGATGCGCTTGAACGCGGCAAGCGAAGGCACGTCTTCGTAGTAGGCGTAGCCAGCGAACAGCTCGTCGGCGCCTTCGCCCGAAAGCACCACGGTAACCTGCTCGGAGGCAAGCTGCGCCAAGAACCACAGCGGAACGCTGGACAGATTGCTCTGCGGCTCGTCCATGTGATACTGGATTTCAGGCAGCGCGTCGAAGAACTCGTCGGCCGTCACCATCTTGCGGAAATTCTTGATGCCCAGCTTGTCGGACAGCTCGGCGGCGTAGTTCGTCTCGTTGAAATCCTGGTAGTCGAAACCGACCGAGAACGTGTTGTCGGGCATGAGGCAAGCGGCAATGTAGCTGGAATCGACGCCGCCCGACAAGAACGACCCCACCTTCACGTCGGCGATGCGATGGGCCGCAACGCTTTCGTGAACCACCTGGTCGCACTCCTCGACATAGGCGTCGAAGTCTTTGGAATTATCGTCGGAGAAATCGGCGTCCCAGTAGCGGCGCACATCCATCGTGCGTGTGGCCAGGTCGTACGTGAAGCAATGCGCGGCGGGCAGCTTGTACACGCCCGCGAAAAACGTCTCGTCGGTGGCAGGGAACTGCATAGTGAGATACGGGCGCAGCGCCTGCTTGTTCACGGCCTTCACGAAGCCCGGATGCTCGAGGAAGCTCTTGATCTCGGAGCCGTAAAGCAGATCGCCCTGGGCGGTGGTGCAGTAATAGAACGGCTTGATGCCGAAGATGTCGCGCGCGCCGAACAGGCGGTTTTTCTTCTTGTCCCAGATCACGAAGGCGTACATGCCGCGCAGGCGGTCGACGACCTGCTCGCCCCACTCTTCGTAGCCGTGCAAAAGCGATTCGGTGTCGGCGCCGCAATGGAACTCGTAGCCTTTGGCCTCAAGCTCGGAGCGCAGCTCCTGGAAATTGTAGATTTCGCCGTTGAACGTGATCACCACGCTGCCGTCGGCATTGCTCATGGGCTGCGAGCCCGCTTCGGTCAGATCGAGGATGGACAGGCGACGAAAGCCCATGGCAACGCTCTCGGCCAGAAACGTATCGCCCATGTCGGGCCCGCGATGGACGATGCGGTCCATCATAGCCTCAAGCACCTGCTGCCTGTTTTCGATGTCACCGGTGAATCCGACGAATCCGCACATAAGGCACCTTTCGTATAAGGGATATAGGCCGCCGCCCGGCGGGCGCGGCCTCTGTATTCCAAAAATACGATTTTACCGCCTTCGCAAGCCGAACGATGAAATTACGCCATTTCACTATGCCTGCATGCGGCAAAAGCGCATCAGGAGCGCGGCCATCTGGGCGCGCGTCGAATCGTCCTGGGGCGCAAGCGTCATGGTTTCGCCGATGCCCTTGAAAAGCCCCTGGGCGACGCCCCACGACAGCGCATCCTGGGCGAACGCGCCGATATCGGACGCATCGCCGAATACGGACAAATCGGCACGCGATGAGGTGTCGAGGCCCTTATGGGACGCGAAGCGCATCAGGAACGTGGCAAGCTGCTCGCGCGTGACCTTGTCTTCGGGGCCGAAGAAGGTGCCCGCTTCGCCATAGCCGTGCGCGACGCCGGCCTCAGACGCCCATGCGACGGCCTTGGCATACCACGCATCCCGGTCGACGTCGGAGAACGAATCGAGGCCTTGCGGCTCGGGCTCGCCCGCCATGCGCCACAGCACCATGGCCGTCATCGCGCGCGTGGTGGTCGAGTCGGGCTCGAACGTCGAGGGCGACGTTCCCGTCATGATTCCGTTCCACGCCACGTAGTCGACGGCCTCGTGATACCACTGCCCCGCCTCTATGTCGTCGAAAGCGGCGCCAGGGCATACGCCCTCGTGGTCGGGGCCGTCGACGGAAGGAGGCGCAACGGGGGCTTCGGGCGTTCCGGGCTCGGGAGCGGGCTCCGGGTCGGGGTTCGTCAGCCGCCGCTACCGCCGCCAGGACCGGGGTCGGGTTCAGGATTGGGACCGGGGTCGGGCTCGGGGCCGGGCTCGGGCGCGTCGTCCTTATAGAACTCGAACGGCTTTTCAACGACGGCTCCGCTCGTCAAATCCGCGAAAGCGAACGTGTACGTCCCTGCAGCCATCGATTCGTCGAAAACGTCCACGACAAGCCGCGACGGGTCGCCGTCGTCCTGTGCGGCGCATACGGCGTCTTCCGGCACCGGAGAGCCGTCGGGGGCCGCAATGGAAACCTCGTCGAACATCGGGGCGTAGGACAACGGCGCGCCCCGATCATCGAGAAACGTCATCGCGAAGTCCGTCGTTCCCTTCCTGACGGCGACGCGATTATCGGACGCAAAGGCGATGTCGGCAAGGGAAGCGCCCTCGAGCGCAACCGTCCATTCCAGCCTTTCCCCAGAAAAAGTCCTCGTCAACGCATATGCCTGCTGCGTGATGTACGGCCTGAACGTCACCTCGCCGCGCGATTCGCGGGATGCGGAAACGTATGTGCGGCCGAGGGCGGCCGGCCCCGACGTGTCAGCGGCCATGCCGGGCGTGCGCAGCTCGACCGAGCCGGAAAGCGTCTCTTCGACATCGAGCCTGCCCTGCTTGCCAAGCATCAAGACGCAGCCCGCCGTCGAAGAAAGAGACGCCGCCTGGACGGGAGACGCGCATGCGGACAAATCGAGCTTTGACGAGCCTTTCAATTCGACGGCTCCGTTGCCGGAAAAGGCGTCGTCGCCCCCGATGGACACGACGCTCGCATCAAGCACGACCTTGGAAAACCCCGACATGCTCACGCCGGCCGCGGCGTTGAAGCCTTCGGCGGCGAGTTCGGAATCGGCAGCGGCCGCCGCGCCGACCAACGAGGAGACATTCACGTTGCCGAGCCCGATTCGGACCGACCCCGCAGAAGCGCCGCTCGCGCCGAGAGCAGACACCGTGCCAAGCACCTTCGCGCCTGATCGAAGGTCGATCGCCGCGCCGTTGTCGAATGCTGCGCTCTGGCTGCCGGCGTAGATGTCCTGGAATACGAAGGGGTCGCCGACCGACCCTCTGACCGTCAAGACGGAGGGTCCTTGATTTTCGGCCGGAGCCTTCACGCCGTCGGCGACGCCGCCGAACACGACGGGCGTCGCCTTCTCGTTCGTCTTGAACGGCTTGGCCCCATCCATCGTCAGCGAATGCCCGTTCATGGATATCGAACGCGCGCCGAACTCTATGTCGCGCAAAGCGAGGTCGGCGGCGAGCACCAAAGGATCGCGCACGTTTATCGCCGAGACCGAGCCGGCGCCGACGATGTCGATGTCTTTCGCAATCACCGCCATGCCGTCGTTCTCGTCGCCGTCCACGCCGCTGCGGATGGACGCGGCATTCAGACACACGATGGTATCGCCCGATTTCGCCACGTCGTAGGCGTCCTTGAAATCGTTGAACGGACGCTCCGCCGTGCCGTTGCCGCCTTGCGCAATGCCGGTCTTGACGTAGATGCTCCTTGCCGCACGGGCATCGTCGGCCGAGAAAGGCCCGCCCGACGCGAAAGCGTCCGCCTCGGCGGCCTCGTAGGCGGGCGGGCGTTCCTCCGTCGCGGCCTGAGCGACCGAGCCGGTCGCGTCCGCGAATGCGACGGCGGGAACCCCCGTCATCGCAAGCAATGCCGCGACCGTCGATGCGGCCGCCTTGCCGATAATCTTCATTGCATCCCCTCGGGCGCGCCAGTCGCCGGAAAAGGCGGAAAGGCGCGCATCGCCGTAAGAAAACACCGCGCGAAGGCCGCCCCCGAACCTCCGGAAAACGGCGCCTGCTCAAGCGCGGTTCGGCCTGCATGCGGGCCGTTTGAATCATGCGATTCTATCCGATGGCGGCTGCCGAAAAGTCCCGAAAACGGCGG
>USEZ01000027.1 GCA_900553775.1 uncultured Slackia sp.
ATGAGAAAAATACTCGAAATGGTCGCCGAACGGTAGCGGACGCAGCAAAACCTTAGCCCCACGCTCCATGAAATGATCGGCAACTCCGTCGCGCATATATCCGTTGTATATATCGGACGGAAGAAGGATGCACGATTCGTCAAGATCTTTCGCATTGATTTCAGCCTTGCCGAACAGTGGGTTGCCTTCCGTCATCAGGAGCATGACGGTCTCCGTCTGCAATTCGAAACCGGAAACCCCAGGAGGCATAACCGCCTCTTTGCGACATCCCTCCCAGCTCTTGCAGCCAGTAACCACGATATCGTTGCTTTCATCGAGAAGCGCATCCGCCGTGCTTGCAGCACCAGGCGTCGCAAGCACTTCGACTATTTTCCGCGGATGCATCTCTTCCAATATGCGTTTCGCCCTATGGATAGAGCTTTCAAGCCAAGGGAGATTCGTCGCCGCTATGCGAACCGAAAGATAATTCCCCTGAAGCGACCTGTATTCGGAAACGACATCGGCAACATCTTTGACAAGATGCGTCGCCGCCCCGACGAATCTTCGTCCTATCGGCGTCAAGGTCGGACGACCCTCGTTTCGCACGAATAGGACGCAATCCAGTTCCGCCTCGAGCTCGGCTATATGCTCGACAAGCGTCGGCCGCGAAACGTGGGATTCTTGAGCGGCGGCCGTATAGTTGAGGGTTCGAGACAAAGCCAGAAACTCCTCGAGATGCCGTGCATCCATGATGCTCCCCTCCTTGAGCAAAGGTTTCGCCTGGTCGCATGCCATGCGACAACGCAAACGGCGCCTCTTCAGGATACCCGGACGAACAATGGCCACGCAAGCAGCAGATTTTCTTTCGCTTTGCCAAAATATCCTCCAGCACGAAAAATTACCCTACGGCCGCCGGCTCGGATGCCTCCGTATGATGAAAGCAAAGCTCGCACCCGACCGAAACAAAGCTCGCCAACGGAGCTTGCACACAAAGGCGGGCTTCGCGAGCAGAAAACGAGAAGGGGGACATCATGGGGATGAATCGAAGGGATTTCCTCAAAAGCGCAGCTCTTGCGGGAGGCCTTGGAGCAGCCGTCGGCATGATGGGATGTGCGCCTCAAGAGCAGACGAGCAAGACTTCCGAGGCGAATCCGGCACGTGAAGCTTTCGAGAACGCCGCGCAGCCCATCGCTCCCGAAAACGTGCCTGCAGCATGGGATGAAGAGCGGGAAATCATCGTTGTCGGATCGGGCGCCGGCGGAATGAACGCGTCCATCAGGCTCGCGCAGGCGGGTTACGACGTTCTCATGCTGGAACGCAATCCTGAAACAGGCGGCAACTCCAAACACTCATCGGTCTTTTCGAATTTCGGCGGACACAAGCAAGCCGAAGAAGCCCAATGGGCTTATCCGAACTACCCTTACGACATCGACAGCATCGTCGAGTTCGTCATGAGCTGCCAGCAGATGACCGGCGATCCCGACCTTTTGCGCGCCATGGCCGAAGAAGGACCCAAATGCATCGATTGGATGAATGAAAAAGCAGGTGCGAAATGGGTTCCCATGAACCCATCGCCCGCTGGATGCGGCCTGCTTGAATGGGAAGGCATGTCGACTCCCACAAACGGCATCAACGTCAATTTGATTCCGTTCCAAGAATTGGAGCAAGCGGCACGAAACGCCGGCGTCGACGTGAGGGTCGACTGCCCCGTCGCAACATTGGTCTACGACGGCGAGGGGGTCGTCGGCGTGGTGGCCGTCGAAAATGACGAGAATCGATTCATCAAGGCATCGCGCGGCGTTGTGCTGACAGCGGGCGGTATGGAGGTCAATCGCGCCATGATGGCGAAATACTCCGCCACGACGCTTCAGGGCATCGCATGCATCGCCACGCCTCCGAACGGAACGGGCGAATGCATCCGCATGGGCCAGGGCGTCGGAGCGGACCTATCGGGATACGATTCGACAGGCGCATTCGATGGCGGCGTATGGTGGCGCGAATACGACGAGTTCGATACCGAGATGGACTGCCATATCAACAAAGACGGCAACCAAGCCCTCCGACAGCCATGGCTTCGCATCAATCGCGATGGCAATCGCGTGCCTTACATCTCGACATCGGGACGCAGCTACCCCTACTCCACCGACGCCGCGCCCTCATCAGAAGGATTATGCGAAACGGCAGCAGTGGAAATGAGCCAGCCGGGCGGCCTGACCTTCTGTTGCTTCGACTCGAAATTCGACGAACTCGTAACCGAGAATTTCTTCGGCCAGGTAATCTGCCGCAAAGCGAAAATCGTCGCACCCGACGACCCCCACATCGATCGCGTGCCCGAATGGCTGCGCGATTGGCACACCGGTTTCCAGCAGATGATCGACGGCGGCGCCATCAAAAAATGCGACACCATCGAAGAACTCGAAGAACAACTCGGCCTCGAGAAAGGAATTCTCGTTTCCAATGTCGAGAAATGGAACGAAGCGTGCGCTGCGGGCGAAGATTATGCGCCCGCCTACAAATACCCCGCCGAATGGCTCATTCCAATCGACACGCCGCCATATTACGGAGCGAAGCTGGGCGGGCATGTGTTCGGGTCGAAAACCGGCCTCCGGATAACGCCCCGAATGCAAGTCGTAAACACCGAAGGCAAGCCGATCAAGGGCCTTTACGCCGGATGGCACACAGCAGGGGGTTCGTCAGGAGACGGCAACCCTGCAGGCAAGCCTCTGACGGGAATGTACGCCGACCTGGGTCTTTCCTTCGTCGGCGGATACATGGCGGCAGGCGGCATTATGGCTCAAGACGGGATACAGGACTGACGCCCCTCCAGGGAGCTTCGTGCGAAGCTCCCTTTTTCGTATGCCGGCAAAGCCGTCGCTCGGCCTGACGTTTCTCGGACTCGATTTCCTCAACCGCAGCGTCTACGCCCTCGTATGCGCACAGTGCGGGCGAATCGAATGGTTCGCCCGCGAGCCCGTCCGACGCTGATACGCCGGCCGGCGCCGCCCTACATCACCTTCGTGCTTTCCACCTTCTCGACGAACTTCGACACCACCTTGATCAAAGGCGTGCGCAGCACCAGGCCCAGCACGATGAAAGGCACCGTGAACAAAAGCAGGATGCCGATCTCGGTCCAGAAATCGCCGTTGTACACGCCGAACATGGCGGCGCGCATGGCATTGACCGCATGCGTGATGGGCAAATACGGGCTGAGGGCCTGCACGAAATCGGGCAGCGATTGCAGCGGGTAGCTTCCGCCGCCGCCCGACACCTGCGCGATCAGCAGAAACACCGACAGCGCCTTGCCGAAGTTGGCGAACGACACCACCAACGTGTAGATGATGAACGCGAACACCAGCCCCGACACCCAGTAGCACAGCAGATAGAGCAGCGGATTGGCGGTCTGAACGCCCAAGAACACCATGTTGCCCACGCTCATGACCGTGCTCTGCATAAGCGAGACGAGCGCCACCACGCCGAAACGTCCGATGAACTGCTGCCATGCCGGCGGGTTGCCCAGCTCTTCGAGGATGCGCGCCGAAGGGGCGGGCTTAAGCGTGACCATGGCGAGCAAGGCGCCGATCCACAGCGCGAGCGTCGTATACAAAGGCGTCATGGCCGACCCGAAATTATCCACCGGATACACGGCATGGCGGTCGAGCTGCACCGGCGCCGATACGGCCTTGGCAAGCGCCGCGGGGTCGGACCCGATGGCGGCTTTAAGCGCCTCGATGTCGCCCGTGGAAAGCGCTTCGGCGATATCGGCGCCCACCTCGTGCAGGCGCTGCCCCGCTGCGGACAGGTCGTCCGCAGCGGCGTCGAGCTTGCCTTTCGCGTCTCCCACGCCCGCCGCCACCGAATCGGCCGCCCCGATAAGGTCGGCGCCCGCATCATCGAGCATGGATGCCGTCGAGGAAAGCGACGAACTCGCGTCCGACACCGTTTGGGCCAACGTCTCGAGGTCGGGCTTGAGTTGCGTGTCGTAATCGGCCTTCGCGTCGGCGAGGCTGTCTTTCGCCTGGGTGGCGAGCGCCTTTATCTCGTCGCGCTTGGCCTGCGTGTCGGCACTGCCCGCGTCGATATCGTCGGCGGCGGCATACAGCGAATCGCGCAGCTGCTCTTGCAAGGCGATGGAGGCGTTCAGGCGGGCGATCGCGGAGTCGACCGCCGATTGGGCGCCTTCGGGCAGCGAAGGCTTCGCCGCCTCGAGCTGCGCCACGATATCGCGATAGCCGTCCGCCTGGCCCGCCACCCTGTCTCCCGCCGCACGCAGCTGCGAAGACGACTCGGCCGCAAGCGACGAGGCGGAATCGAACGCCGCATCCATCGAGTCGGCCACGGCGCCGTAGCTTTGCGCGCTTTGCTGCAAAGCCGTCGAAAGCGCCGACGCGGAATCGCCCATGGCGGAGCCCACATCGCCCGCCGCGGCCTTGATGTCGTCGACCGACGAGGCCACCCCGTCGGCGGATGAGCGCACCTGGCCGAGCAGGGCGCCCGAATCCTCGATCAGGCCTTGCGCCGACCCGAGCACCGAGGAATACATGCCCAGAACCGAGGCCGCCTTGTCCACGCGCGTGCCCGCGTCGTCGATATGGCTCGCCAGCTCGCCGATGCGCCCGTTCACGTCCGCCTCGTCGGCGTAGTCCGAAAGCGTCGAGGCAAGACCGAGCGCGACCTCGGAAAGCGTTTCGGCGAACACCTGATTCACCTGGGAAGAGACGCCGTCGGCTCCTTGGTCGGTCACCTTGGGGGCGATCGCGTTTTTCTTCTCGTTGGTGTAGTAGGCGATCTTCGCATGCTCGACGTCGTCGGAATAAAACGTCATCATATCGCGGCTGAAACTTTCGGGGATGACCACGGCGGCGTAATAGCGCCCCGAGCGCGCGCCGTCGATCGCGTCCTCCTCGTCGGTGAACGTCCATTTCAGCTGGTCGTTGGCCCGCAAGGCGGACACCACCTGCTCGCCTACGTTCACCTCGATCGGCACCAGGTCGCTTTTGTAGCCTTCGTCGGAATTGGCCACGGCAACCGTGAGGTTGCCCGTGTTGTCGAACACGTTCCAGCAGGCTATGAGGTTGTACCAGGAAAACAGCGACGGGATGGCCACCAGGCCGAACACGATGATCGCCGTGACCGTGTTGTGCGCGATGCGATTCAAATCGCCTGTGAAAAGGCGCCATATGACCCTCATCGACGGCCTCCTTCCTCGTGAGGCGCGCCGTCGCAGGCATCGTCGCGCGTCTTCGCGTCCTCGGCCGTGCGGCATCGGCGCGCCTGACCGGCCCGCGCCGTCGCAGGCGCCGATGCGTCGCAGCGCGCACGCGAGGTTGCCACCGCATTGCGACGGGCGTACAGCGTGCGCACCTCGTCGTCGCTCATCGCCTCAAGCGACACCTGGCGGTTCAGGCTGTCGCGCAGGTATTCCACGATGATGAGAAACGCCACGATGCCGACGAGCAGGATCACCCACGCCGTGAGCATGACCACCTTCTCGGTGGCCGTGATGGCGAACACGAGCGTGACCGCTGCGGGAATCAGGATGCCCGCCACCACCGCGCCGCGTTTGAATTTAGGATACAGCCGCACGAAGCGCGCCGCACGGGCCGCGATGGCACTGCGGTATTCCTCGCGGTCGGAAAGCACGCGGATAAGCTGCGCCATGCGGTAACGACGCTCGGGAAGCTGCACCGCCTCGCCGTTGATGATGTCGCTCTCTTCGATCTGGCGCGCGAAAAGCCTGTTCAGATTCGTCAGGTAAGGGCGCACCAGCACGCCGATCAAAAGGAACGCGACGGCGAAGACGAGAAGCACGCCGATGGCATGCAGCCAGGCGCCGTCGTAGAATCCGCAGGTGGTTTCGCGGATCGCATTGATGCCGTAGGTGAACGGGAACAGCGGATAGACCGCTTGGAAGAAGCTCGGCGTCATCTCGATGGGGTAAAGCCCCGTGGCGCCGGGAATCTGCACGAACACCAAGATCACGCAGATGGCCTTGCCCACATGCTGCAAAGCGGTGGACAGAGAATATTGGATGGCCAGATAGGCAAGCGAGCAGATGACCGCCGTCAGGAAGAAGGCAGGCACGTTAACGGCCTGCACGCCGATGAAGAGGCAGCCCGCGCAGCATACGATCGCCTGAAGCGTCACCATGACCGCCAACAGCAGCCCGCGCCCGAAAAAGCGCTGGGCTATCGTGAGGTTTTCGATGCCTTCGTCGTCGACTTCGATACGCATGATCACCATGAGCATGAACACGCCGATCCACAGCGTGAGATTGATGAACAGCGGCGCCATGGCCGAACCGTAGGAATTCAGCGGATAAAGCTCGACGGTTTCGACCTGCGTGGGCGACATCATGAAATCGGCCACCTTCGCAGGATCGAGGTCGCCTTCGTCGAAGAGGCTCCCCAGCGCGCTCGACGACCCCAATGCGGCAACGTCGGTTTTCACCGTTTCGAAATCGGCCTGCAGATCGCCAAGCAGGGAATCGGTCTGGCCGAGCGCATCGGCCGAAAGCGAAAGCGTGCTTTGAAGCTGGTCGATCACGCCGATGCCCTGGTCGACCAGAAGCGTCTGGTTCGATACCGCCGAGCCGAAGCCGGTCGTGGCCGTGACGACGCGCGCGAGGCCGTCGCTTGCCCGCGGGACGATATCGTCGCCGAGCGTTTGGCGATACCCGTCCACGCTGTTCAAGGTCTGCCGCACGGCATCGTTCGTAGCATCGGCGGCCCCCGAAATCGAAGTCGCCGTGTCGGCGGTGCCGTGCGAAAGCGCGCTCAGGCCGTCGAGCGCGCCCTGGGCGTCGGCATTGCGCTCTTCAAGCGACGAGATGACCGTATCGAGCGCGCCTTTGCCCGGCTCGTCGTCGGGAATGGCCTGTTCGATGCCGCGCAGAAGCGCGATGATGCGGGCGTTCTCGTCGACGACCGCCTGGGCGCCGTTCACAGCCGCGTCGACATCGCCCGTCGCCGCCACGACGCTTCCTGCCGTCTGCCCGATCGCCGCGTCGGTTTTCGAGGCGGCCTGGGAAAGCAGGGCCGATCCGCGGTCGAGCACGCTTCCCATCGACCCGGAAAACGCCACAATGCCCGTGTTGGCGTCGGCGGCAAGCTCGGACGCCTGGCCGAGACCGGTCGACAACAGCACGATCTGCGCCTTCGCCTCGTCGAGCGTGTCTTTGGCGGCATCGGCCTTGCCGACGGCCGCGTCGGCCGCCGCGACAAGCTCGCTCAGCGATGTGCGCGCATCCGCGATGCCGCTTTGCGCCTCCTCGAGGCGCGCGACGGCGCCGCCGCGCGTGTCTTCCAGGTCGATCTGCGCTTTTCCAAGCGCATCGTCGATGGCCGACACGACGGCCGAGCTTGCCGTGGAAACGAACGTGTCGTTGATCGTGGTATCGAGCGTCGTGGCGCCGGTGTCGGTGATCTTCGGCGCCACCGGACCAGCTTTCTCGTTCACGTAGTATTCAAGCTGAGGCTGCTCGAAATCGCCCGAGAGCAGCGTCGTCACATCGGCACTGAAATCCTCGGGGATGACGAACGCCGCGTACGCCCGGCCCGATTCGACCTCCTCCATGGCCTCGTCGCGGCCCATGAACTGCCAGCCCAGCTGGTCGTTGGCCTTCAGCTCGTCGATGACCTGCTCTCCTAGGTCGATATCGCCGAGCATCTCGTCGCTCGCGCCGGCGTCTTCGTTCACTACGCACACGCGCAGGTTCCCCGTGTTTTCGTAGGGGTTCCAAAAACCCATGACGTTGAACCACGTGTACAGCGAAGGAAGCACCACCAAGAACAGCACGACGAGCCATGCCGGCGGCACTTTCGCAATGCGCTTCACATCGCGCCAGAACACGCGCAAGACGTTGCCCACACGCTCCTCCTTAGAAATAATCAACATTTGTATAGGAATGCGATTCTAGTAGGAGAAGCATGCGCAGGGAAAGGGCACGTCCCCCGTCACACAATTGTTACCGATTCTTGAGACCGGGAAGGCCGCGCCGCAAGACGGAGCGCGTCGATAGCGCCGGCAGCGAAGACGCGCGGGCGGACAGGCGGCACGCCCCGACGGATCCGCCCGCCCGCATGGTTCGAGCGAATCGCGCGGACTTCGCGAAAAACCGCGAAACGGCACGCGACTGCGCGGACGACGGGCGGCTGCGCGGACGGCGCGAAACCCCGGCATCACGCGCTTTTGAAACGCAGGTCGATGAAGAGCACGTCGCGCTCGACGCGGGCGGCGGCCGATGCGCCCATGCGCTCGCACAGGCATGCGACGATGGCGATCCCCAGCCCCGTGCCCTTGCCGGCACGCGATGCGTCGGCGCGGTAGAAGCGGCCGAACAGGCGCGCCGCATCGATGGCATCCGGATCTGACACCTCGTTCGAAACCGTGAGCGTCGATCCGCGCTGTTCGATACGCGGAGATGCGAGGCCGTAGCGCAGCGCGTTGGACAGCACGTTGCCGATCACGCGCGCAAGGGCCTCGGCGGCGGCGAGCACGCGGGCGTCTTCGTCTTCGAAGCGGAGGTCGGGCGCCCATCCACGCTCAGCGAACTGCGGATACATGCCCGCAAGCACGTCGGCCACGGCGGAAAACAAACAGACCGGCTCCATTTCCAGCGGATGCTGCTCGTCGGAAGCCTTCGCGTATTCGAACAGGTCGTCGGTCAGAGTGCGCATCGCGGCAAGACGTTCCTGCGCAGCCGCCAGATAGCGACGCTTCTGCTCCTCGTCGGCCGTGCGCTCGTAAAGCTGCACGTAGCCCTGGGCGCCTGCGAGCGGCGTGCGGATATCGTGCGAAAGCGCCGCGAGGTCTTCCCGAAACGCCCGCTCGCGCCGATCGCGTTCGACGCGTGCGTCGCGTTGGGCATCCAGCTCGTCGTTGACGGCGCGCGCCAGCCCCGCGATGCCGCGCGTGGAAAACTCCACCGTCAGACGCTCGTTGCTTCCCCGCTCGTGCTCCTCCAGAAAACGCGCCATCGAGCGCAGCTCGCGCTCGTAGCTCACCGCGACGAATGCCAGCACGAACGCCGCCAGCACGGCGGCGCATGCGATAGCGACCATGACCATGACGCATCCCCTCGAACCTCGAAGCCGCCCCGAAAAGCCCGCCGCAACGCGACGCGCCCCGCACCCGATCCTTCGAGCGCGGGGCCGCGTGCCGGCATTCACCGCACAACCCGCCTTCGCCGCAAACGGCATGGCATCGAAGACCTTAACCCAAGCTGCGGCGGCGCATCACCGCCACGCACAGCGCCACGCCCACGAGAATGGTAGCGATCGACTGCACGTACGAGAACGGGTCGCAGATGCCGCCCGCCGCAAGCGTCGAGACGTCGGCGGCCAGATATCCGTCAAGGCAATCCCTGATAAACGACGGCAGATACGGAATGTTCGCTAATACGAGCTGCGTCAGATTCTCGACACCGCCGCCGCCAAGCGATATCGCCGCGATCACGCCCGCCACTTCGCTTTTCGTCACGAACGCCGTCAAAACGCTCAGCACGGCATAGGCCGCCACGCACAAAGCCCCCTGGGCGAGCCATTGAAGCAGGTCGCCGGCCGAGAGAAACGCGGGGTCCACGCCCGCGATGCGCACGCCCGCCTCGGTCACAAGGGCGCCCACCGTCACCGCTACCACGGACACGACCACGCACAGCGCCGCGAACGAAAGCGCATAGGAAACCCTGCCGCCGCGGGTTTGGATCACGTTCTTCACGAAGCCGTTCTTGAAAAATCCCGCCGCCACAGAAGCCATGAAAATCGAACAGACCATGGCCACGAGCGAGCCGCCCATAAACGACACGCCCCACAGGGCAAGCGACGGCACGCCGTCGTGAACGCCCACGACGATGCCCAATTCGGCGAACCAGGGCACATGCAGGTGCATCCAGATGGCCGCCGCCTCGAACAGGCACATGAGCACGAACAAAAGCGCGAACACCGCCGCGAAGCGCGAACGCGCCACGGAATACGCCAACGCCTTCAGCATGCTAAGCACGGCGACCGCCCCCTTTCGCAGCACGTGCGCCCGATTCGGGGGCGTCCTGCTCTCCCATCAGGCCGATGAACAGCTCTTCGATATCGCGGCCCTGCACCGAAAGCTCGCCCACCGCTATGCCGGCGGAAAACAGCGCCCGGCCCGCCTGTTCGGGCTCGATGCCGAAAGCGCGTATGGAATCGTCGGCCATCGCGACGAAGCGCCCCTCGGGGCAGGCCTCCTGCAATGCGGCGAGCGCGAACTGAGGCGCCGCGCAACGGATGCGCACGTAATCGGAGCAGGCATGCTCCACCTCTTCGGCGGAAAGCTCTTTGACCAGCCGGCCCTCGCGCAGCACGCCGTAACGCGTCACCATGCGTTCGAGCTGGTCGAGCACGTGCGAGCTCACGAACACCGTGATCGCGCGGTCGCGGGAAAGCGATGCGATCAAGTCGCGCATCGAGCGCACGCCTTGCGGGTCGAGGCCGTTGAACGGCTCGTCGGGCAGCAGTACGTCGGGCGAGCCCACGAGCGCAAGCGCCAGACCCAGGCGCTGCTTCATGCCGAGCGAATACGACTTCGCGCGCTTTTTCGCCGCGTCGGCCAAACCGACCATCGCAAGCGCCTCGGCGCTCGCATGCGAAAGATCCGCCACGCCGAGCGCGAGCGCGCGGCACATCACGTTGTCGAAGCCCGACAGGTCGGCAATGATGCCGGGATTCTCGATGAGCGCGCCCAAACGCCTGCTCGTAACGCCTGGCGCCTGGCGCTCGCCGAACAGAGACACCTCCCCCGATGTGGGAAGCTCAAGGCCCGCGATCATCTTCATGACCGTTGATTTGCCCGCGCCGTTGCGGCCCACGAAGCCGTAGATTTCGCCGCGACGCACCGTCAGATCCAGATTGTCGACAGCGTGCCTGCCCCCGTAGGTCTTCGTCAGACCTGCGGTTTCGATGACATTCATCCGCCGTTCCTTTCCTCGTCGATTCATTGTCATCGAGAATACGCGGCGCATTATCAGGAAATGCGCACCCTTTTATAAGAAAGTTACAAGAAGATGCAGCAGGCGCAAGCGCGCGGACGTCGGCGTGCGTGCGGCGGTCATTGCACGCCTGCGGCATACAGCGACCGAGCAGCGGCCGAACGAAGGCGGCCCGCGGCGGCGACCGCAAACGCCGCGGCGATCGCGCGGCGTCTATTCGTCTGCCAGCTTGAACCCGATGCCCCAGACGGTTTCGATATAGTCCTGCGTCGCGCTTCGCTTGAGCTTGCGACGGATGTTGGAGATATGGGTGCTGATGGTCTTTTCGTCGGAAAGCGCCTCTTCGTTGCGCACGATTTCGAACAGCTCGCGCTTGGTGAACACCTTTTTCGGATGGCGGACGAGCGCGGCCACGATGTCGAACTCCGTGCGCGTGAGAACGACGGGCACGCCCGCCGCCGAAAACGTGCGGCTCTGCTCGTCGATGCGCCACGATCGAAACGTCGAATCCGACGAACGGTCGCACGATTTCTGGACGAACGGGGCGGCCTTGCGGCGCAGCACGGCCTCGAGGCGCGCGACAAGCTCGTCGAGGTCGAAAGGCTTCACCAGGTAATCGTCGGCGCCCTCGCGCAGCAACGCCACGCGCTGGGACACGTCGCCTTTCGCCGATGCCACGATAACCGGCGCATCGCCCTGCGCGCGAATGGCCGCAAGAACCTCCTCGCCCGTCGCCCCGGGAAGCATCAGGTCGCAGATGGCCGCATCGAAGGAAAAGCCGCCCTCGATCAAAAGGCACGCCTCGCTGCCCGAATAGGCGCATCGGCACGCATAGCCTTCCTGCTCGAGCGTCGTGCGCACCACGTCGCAAATGGCCGCGTCGTCTTCCACGATGAGTATCGTCGCCCGCATTTCCCGATCCATAATTCACGCCTTTCTCGCTGCACGGAATTATACGGCAGCCCGAAAACGCGCAAGACGCGCGGCATCCGGCGAAAGATGACGCGCGCCTTGCTTCGTTTCTCTTTTCGCAAGCGCATTCGTAAGCGGGAAATTTCACGCGTCCCGATGCGGGCCTTGTCCCTGGCCGCGGCCCTGCCCCGCACCTTGACCCTGGCCGTAACCTTGCCCCTGGCCTGCGCCTTCTCCTTGACGATGCCCATGGCCCTGGCCTTCCGAAGAACACATCGACCCATGCCCCGCACAGGCAGAATCGTGCGTATCGACGCCCGCCTCTTCGGCGAGCGCGCGCAGCTGCGCCATCGGCATCGTGCGGGCCTCGTCGATCGACACGGAAACGCCCGCCTGGACAAGCGCCTCGTAGAGCCGGTAGCGCCCCGACCCCATGCCGGCCTCTTCGGCCGCCTGCCGTTGGGCATCGCTTATCCTGCCGCAATGAACCTGGCCCGCATCGCCTTCGAAGCAGCGCAAAACGGCGGATTCGATCGCTTCGCAGCGCTTTTCGTCATCGCAGGCCACGCCCACCTCGACCGAAGCCTCTTCGCCCGTATAGGCGCGACAGGCCGAGGCGAGCGTTTCCATGGCGTCTTCGTAGCGGACGCCGTCGATATCGATTCGCTCCAGCACTTCGGCCGCCTTCTCGTCGACCGCACGCGCCTGGACCACGCGGTCGAACCGGTTCAAAGACAGCTCGAAGGAAGGATTCACGTCTATGCCGACATGCGCCACGGGCGCCATGGCGTAGGCGTAGCCGCCCACGCCGACGGCGGCGAGAATCGCGCAGGCGGCCGCCGCGGCAACCATCATGCGACGGCGGGGCCCCGCAGCGCGCCGAGGGCGGCGGGCGGCGAAAAACCCCTTATCGCCCGTCGCATGCGACGACGCATTGCGGCCGCCATGCGCGTCCGACATGCGCCGAGCGGCGCCTTGAGCGGCAAGGCCCCCGTTGCCCGAAGCATCGGAAGACGCCGATTCGGGCGGGCAGACGTCGCGTTGCGCAGGCGAAGCGCACGCACGGCGCTCTTCTTCGATCCGTGCAAGCGTGGCGGCTTTCAAGCCGTCGGGAACATGCAGCGTCCGGTACGCCTCGCGCACGCGCTCGTCGATATCGCTCATGACAAGGCCTCCTTCAGCTGCTTTCTGGCACGCGAGATCCAGGAATACACCGTGCCTTCGGGCGCATCCATCATCCGCGCTATTTCGACGACGGTATATCCTTCGCACGCGAACAGGTACAACGGCGTTTTCGGCGGGTCGGGAAGCCTGTCGACGGCATCGAGCACCTCGCGCACTTCCGCGGCGCGGTCTTTCGTCTCCAAGGCGAGCGAATCGCCCCAACGCTCCGTTTCGGCATCGAGGGAAGCGTGTCGGCGGGCGCGGGAGCGCAGCATGTCCTTGCAGTCGTTGATCGCCACGCGCACAAGCCATGCCTTCGCATGCTCGTCGCCGTTGAACGGCGCATCGTGCTGGGCGTATTTGGCGAACGTGTTTTGGAAGGCGTCCTCGGCATCGCACGCGGGGACATAGGTCAGGCACGCCCGCCACACGGCGTCGCCGAAAAGCCCGATCGCACGCTCTATATCCTGCGCATCGCGCACCGCATCGCCTTCCTATCGCGCATCGCTATGCCGCAGCGCCGCCGCGGCATCCATGGCCGTCGAAACCGCGGCCGCATCCGTGGTTGCCGGCGTGGCCGAAGCCTCGCCCGCCCGCATTGTCGCACACGCCGTCGTTGTCGGCATCGACGTATCCAGCCCCTGTGCCGCCGTCGCCGGCGTTGTCGCACACGCCGTCGGCATCCGCGTCGACGAATCCGTCGCAGATTCCGTCGGCGTCGGCGTCGGCGGGACACGCCGCCTCGTCGCGCCCGCACCTGTCGCACACGCCGTCGGCATCGGCGTCGACGAACCGGCAACCGGCGCCTGCTCCGCGATACGCGATTCCTGCGAAGTTGTCGCACGTGCCGTCGGCATCGGCGTCGACGAAGCCCGCGCAGTCGGACAGGCTGCAGCATGCATTGCGCCCGCACGATCCCATGTCGGAAAAGCCTTGGCACGCCGCGGCGAAACAGGCGCGCATGCACGGACCCGTTCGCCCTTCTTCCTGGGCGAATGCAAGCGTCGGAACGGCCAACGCCGCCGTCAAAGCCACGGCCGAAACGATCGCCGCCGCCTTCGCCCTCGACGCCGCGCTGCTCGTGTGTGCCTGTTTCGCCGTGTCGTTTTTCTCCATGCCCTTCATGCGTTCCCTCCTTTTCGGCGCGGCCGCCGGAACCGAAACGCCGCCCCGTCGAGGGCGCGACGCGAATCCCGAAAAGCCGCTTTTTGCTTCCATTCGCAATGAACACGTTCGAGCGGGCCGATTCCTTGCAAGAAAATCCGAAAAAATCAGGCTCCGCGGCGAAAGCGGCCGACAAGCCCGCATTGCACGCCCGCCGTTCCGCAAAGCCGCGCACGCGTAAAACCGCCGAAAACGAACGCGATGCGGCGAAAGGCGGCACATCGCGAGAAACTCGCGAAAAGCGGCGAGCGCTGCGCGCAGGACGCGCCGACAGACGAAGCGAGAGCCGCCGCGGCGCCGCAACCGCCGCACGACGCCGATTCCCGCGACGAGGCCTGCATCTTTACGACTCGCTCGCCAAACGCTCGCCCATCAGATAGCCCATGACCGACGCCATCATCAAGCCGCGCGTCCAGCCGCTCGAATCGCCCAGGCAGTGCAAGCGCTCGATATTGGTATCGAAGCCCGCATCCATCTTCACCCGATTGCTGTAGAACTTCAGCTCGGGCGCATACAAAAGCGTCTCGCCCGCCGCGAAGCCGGGAATGGCCGAATCGACGGCGAGCATGAAGTTCATGATCGAGGTCATGGTGCGATACGGCAATGCGCTCGTGATATCGCCCGCCACCGCATCAGGAAGCGTCGGCCGCACGTTCGAGCGGTCGAGCTCGTCTTGCCAGGTGCGCTTGCCGTCGAGAATATCGCCGAAACGCTGCACGAGAATGCGCCCCGCGCCGAGCATGTTCGCCACCGTGCCGATTTTTTTCGCGTAGGCGATGGGCTGGTCGAACGGTTCGCGGAAATTGTGCGAGCACAGGATCGCCAGGTTCGTGTTGTCCGACTTGCGCTCTTTGTAGGAATGGCCGTTGACCACCGCAAGGCCGCCGTCGTAGTTCTCCTGGCTCACGAAACCGCCGGGGTTCTGGCAGAAGGTACGCACCTTGTTGCGAAAGGGGTTGGGGTAGCCGATCAGCTTGCTTTCGTAGAGCACGTTGTTGACGCGCTCCATGATTTCGTTGCGCATCTCCACGCGCACGCCCACGTCGACAGGGCCCGGGGCGTGCTCGACGCCGTGGTCGACGCAGAGGCGTTCGAGCCAATCGGCGCCGCGCCTGCCCGTGGCAACCACCACGCGCTCGGCGGCAATCGCCTCCTCGCGGCCGTCGGCGCACCGGACGACGACGCCGCGGCAGATATCGCGCTCCATGACCACGTCGAGGCATTCCGTGCGAAACATCAGCTCCACCCCGCAAGCGCGCAGATGGTCCTCGATCAAAGCGTAGATTTCTTGGGCTTTTTCGGTGCCCAGGTGGCGAATGGGGCAATCGACGAGCTTCAAGCCCGCCTGGATCGCACGGCGGCGGATGTCTTTCACCTCTTCGGGCGCCCCGACGCCCTCGATGCGGGCATCGGCCCCGAAACGCAGATACACCTGGTCGACACGTTCGATGGTACGCTGGGCGAGGTCGGCGCCGATAAGGTCGGGCAGGTCTCCGCCCACTTCGCACGACAGCGACAGCTTGCCGTCGGAAAACGCGCCCGCGCCGGAAAAGCCCGTCGTGATGCGGCATGGATCGCAGCCGACGCAGCGCCCCGTTTTCGCCTTCGGACAGAACCGTTCGCGCACGGACATGCCCTTTTCGACGATCGCGATTCTCGCGGCCGAACCCTGCTCCAAAAGCCCCAAAGCGGTGAATATCCCCGACGGTCCCGCGCCCACGATCGCGATGTCGACACTGCGGTCGAAATGCATGAAGCCCCTCCTTTTCCTTCATAGAGCGGCGGGGCCGGCGTCGGCCCCGCCCGGA
>USEZ01000028.1 GCA_900553775.1 uncultured Slackia sp.
GGGGCGGCCCGTGCCCGATTGGACGATGGGGGAGCTTTCCGCTTGCGTCGGCTCGGTGTTCCAAAACCCGCGCAGCCAGTTCGTCAATCTCGACGTGACGTCGGAGGTTGCCTTCGGCTGCGAAAGCCACGGCATCGAGCGCGAGGAGATGGTCGGCCGCGTCGGGGAGGCGGCAGCGGCGCTTGGCATCAAGCACCTGCTCGGGTCGAGCACGACGGCGCTGTCGGGCGGACAGAAGCAGTCGGTCATCCTCGCATCCGCCTATGCGGTGCATCCCGATATCTACGTGCTCGACGAGCCGACCGCCTCCTTGGACGTCCGCTCGATGCGTCGGTTGGCTAAAACGGTCGCCTCGTTGAAGCGGCAGGGCAAGACGGTGG
Organism: uncultured Slackia sp.; assembly: GCA_900553775.1. Taxonomy (GTDB): domain Bacteria; phylum Actinomycetota; class Coriobacteriia; order Coriobacteriales; family Eggerthellaceae; genus Slackia. Next base: position 381 of record USEZ01000028.1, read on the forward strand.
TCGTTTCCGAGCATCGCCTTTGGTGGCTCGAAGGGCTGGCCGACCGTTACGTGATGCTGAAAGACGGTGCGGTCGAGGGCGATTGGACGGCGGAGGAATTCGCCGCCATCCCGCTATCTCGACGCAATGCCTGGGGGCTGCGCGCCGCGTCGGTCGCCGAAATCGACGCGTCCATTCCGTCGCACATCCTGCCTGCCGCGCATAGCCGTGCCGTGCTTTCGCCGGGCGAAAACCCCGTCGTGCGCATGCGGGGCGTGGTTGCCGGATACCGCAATGCTCCCGCGGTTTTGGACGGGTGCGATTTCTCGCTTGAGCCGGGGCGGGTCGTCGGCATCGTCGGTCGCAACGGTGCGGGAAAAACCACCTTGCTTCGTTGCATGGCCGGCCTGTCCAAAGAGAAGGCGGGGTCGGTCGAGTTGGGAGGCGCGCGCCTGCGCGCCCGCAAACGTGCAGGCAAGGTGTATCTCGTCATGCAGGAGCCGGGCTATCAGCTGTTCGGCGATACGGTCGATGCGGAGCTCGGCGACGCATGCCGGTGCGCGCGCGGCCGAGGCTCTTCCGAATGCGACGAGGGCATCGCGCGCATGAAAAAGGCGCTTGCGCTCGAGAAACTGGGCGAAAGGCATCCGCTGTCGCTTTCCGGCGGCGAACGGCAGCGTCTGTCTATCGCCGTCGGGCTGCTGGGGCATGCCGAGGCCGTCGTATTCGACGAGCCTACCAGCGGGTTGGATTACGACGGCATGCGCCGCATCGATACGCAGATCGCGCAGATGCGCGAGCGGGGGATAGGGGTGGGCATCGTCTCGCACGATTACGAGTTTTTATGCTCGGCGTGCGACGAAATCGTGGAGCTTGCAGGCGGGCGCATCGTCGACCGATTCGCCTTGAACGGAAAAACGCTTCCGAAACTGAAGCGCAGCATCGGGTTTGCGCAGACGCAATAGCGAAGAGAAAGGTTCGCAATGAAAAACAACGAAACGATCGGCTCCGCCGCGCAGGAGCGCGGGCGCCTGAATCCCAAAGACCTCGTCTTCATCGCCGTATTCGGCGTCTTGCTGTTCATCGTGTTCATGGCGGTCGAGATACCTTTCGGCATGAATGCCGGCATCACATGGTTCGCCCACGCGGCGGGCGCTTTGTTCGCCGGCAGCGTGTTCATGTACCTGGCCCATCGCGTTCCCAAACGCGGCGCTTTCTCGCTGATGGGCGTCATCGCGGGCGCGGTCGCCTTCCTGATGGGCATGTTCTGGAGCGGCCCTGTCGGAATCGTCGTCGGCGGCGTTGCGGCCGACGTTGTCGTCGGAGCCCCCGGCAAGCGCACGCGGGCCCGGCTGATCGCGGCCTTCGCCGTTTTCGTGTTCTGCTTCTGGTTCGGGCATATATCGATGATCTTGGCGATGGGGGACGCATACGTCGATCTGTGCGTGGCGGCAGGCGTGACGCCTGAATACGGCCAGACGCTCGTCGATTCCATTCTGGGCCCGATGGGCGTCGTTACGGGCGCCGTCACCATCGTCGGAGGGTTGGCCGGCGGCTACATCGGAACCAAGGTGTTCTCCAAGCACTTTGCGAAGCTCGGCGTGTAGCGGAAGGGGCGGATGCGGAATGGAGAACACGACGAGCCCGAACGTCTCTTCCGACGGGGGCGGCATGCGAGAGGCTTCGCGCGAATCGAACCCGAAGAAGGGAAATCCGATCGTCCGGCTGCTGGAGTATGCGGGAGCGCGCAAAGGCGCGGCCTATGCGGGGTGCGCGCTTTCGGCCCTGAACGCCGCGCTTGCCATCGTGCCGTATCTATGCGTGTGGTTCGCGGTGCGCGATCTGGTTTCGGCGTATCCGCACTGGGAGCAGGCCGATTCCGCTTTTACGTGGGCGGCATTGGCCGCGGCGTCTTCCGTGCTGGGCATCGCGGTCTATTTCTGCGCCCTCATGGGCACGCACTTGGCCGCGTTTCGCATAGCTTCCTCCATGCGCAAGGCGATGACGCGCCATATCGCGCGCATCCCGATGGGGCATTTCAGCACGCGCTCTTCGGGGGAGTTGCGACGCGTGATCGATGCCTGCGCCGGCCAGACCGAAGACGTCATCGCCCACAAGCTCCCCGATTTCGTCGGGTCGTTCGCCATGCCTTTCATGTTTCTGGCCTGCGCATTCGTGTTCGATGCGACGATGGGGGCGCTCTGTCTGATTCCCATCGTCGTTTCTTTCGTCGCGATGTGGTGGATGATGGGACGCGGCGGCGATGGGGGCGGCCGGCATTTCATGCAGCGATATCAGGCTGCGTTGGTGCGCATGAGCTCGACGGCCACCGAATACGTCCGCGGCATTCCCGTCGTGAAGGTATTCCAGCAGACGGTGCATTCGTTCAGGGCGTTTTACGAGGCGATCGTCGATTACCGCGACATGGCGACACGCTACGTCGAGTATTGCCGCAGGCCGCAGGTCGTGCAGCTGGTCGCGATCAATTCGACGTTCGCGGTTCTGGTGCCTGCCGGCATCGTTTTGGCGAAGTCGGCGCCCGACTTCGCCGCCTTTCTGGTCGACTTCCTGTTCTACGTGCTTTTTTCCGCGGTTACGACCACGATGATGACGAAGGTCATGTATTCGTCCGAGGCCATCATGAGCGCCGAAGATGCGCTTTCGCGGGTGGATTCGATCATGGGGGTCGCGCCGGTCGTCGAGGCGGACGCTTCAAAGGCGCGCCATCCGCTCGATGCGAGCATCGAATTCGTCGACGTCGGCTTCGTCTATCCGGGGTCGAGCCGGCCTGCGCTGCAAAACATCTCGTTGCGCGTGCCCGCCGGCACGACGGCCGCCTTCGTCGGGCCGTCGGGAGGCGGGAAATCGACGCTCGCCTCGCTTATTCCGCGTTTTTGGGATGCGACCGAGGGCGTTGTGATGGTGGGCGGCGTCGATGTGCGCGATGTGCGCACCGAGGAACTCATGGGCGCCGTGGCGTTCGTGTTCCAAAACGAGCGTCTGTTCAAGCGAAGCCTGGCCGACAACGTTCGCGCAGGGCGCCCCGAGGCGACGGATGACGAAGTGCTCGAAGCGCTTCGGGCCGCGCGATGCGACGATATCGTCGCCAAGCTTCCCGACGGCATGCATACGGTGGTGGGAGCTCGCGGGGTGCATCTGTCCGGCGGAGAATGCCAGCGGGTCGTTTTGGCCCGGGCGATTCTGAAGAATGCCCCGATCGTGGTGCTCGACGAGGCGACGGCGTTTGCCGACCCTGAAAACGAAGCGCTTATCCAGCAGGCCCTGTCGACGTTGTGCGAGGGAAAGACGGTTCTGACGATCGCCCATCGCCTGTCCGCCGTCGCGGATGCCGATCGCACGTTCGTCATCGACCGGGGCTCGCTTGTGGAGCAGGGTCGCCATAAGGATCTGATCGGGCGAGACGGTCTGTATGCCCGTATGTGGCGGGATTATCGAATGAGCGCATCGTGGAGGATCGAGGGAGGAGATGGGAATGCGGTCTAGATTGCAAGACGCGCTCGTTTTGAGCGAACAGGGCGTGCGAGACCTTATGCGCGGCACGGGATTTTGCGTGCTGGCGAATCTCGTGCTGATGCTGCCTATTGTCGCGATGTATTTCATCACAAGGGATTTCGTCGCGTATCTGGACGATTCTTCGGTCGGTTTGCCGCAGATGGGCCCCTACCTTGCCGGCATCGCGGCGATCGCGGCCGCGATGTATCTCACGCAGGCATGGCAGTACGACGCGACGTTTCGGACGGTATATCGCGAAAGCGCCCGCAGGCGCGTGGCGATCGCGGAGCGTCTGCGCTTGCTTCCGCTCTCGTTTTTCGGCAGGCGCGACTTAGCCGACGTGACGAGCGTCATCATGAAAGACTGCTCCGACCAGGAGCGCGTGTTTTCCCATGTCATGCCGTTGCTGCTCGGCACGGGGGTATCGACGCTCGTTTTCGCCGCCATGATGTTCGCGGCGGATTGGCGCCTGGCTGCGGCGGCGTTATGGCCCATTCCCGCGGCGATCGCGCTTCTGTCGGCCACCTCGCGCATCCAAAAGGCGCACGCGGCGGGAAAAAACGAAGCGGCGCTTTCGTTCGGCGACGCCTTGCAGGAATACGTGGAATGCAACCGCGAAATCAGATCGCTCAACAGAGTGGGCGCATTTCAGGACGACCTCGATCGCCGCATCGGGCTTCTTGAGCGCGAGAAGATCGGCGCGGAGCTGGCGGCGGGCGTGGCGGTGTGCTCTGCGCAGGGGCTTTTGCGACTGGGCATCGCCTCGGTCATCGTCGTCGGGACGGCGCTTCTCACGGCGGGGCGCGTCGATTTCCTGACGTTTTTCGTTTTCCTGCTGGCGGCCACCCGCATATACGACCCCATCAATGCGATCCTGCAGACCGTCGTCGAATTGATGGATATGACGCTTAGTCTCGATCGCATGCGGGCCATTGAAAGCGAGCCTATCCAGACGGGGGCGGAATCGTTCGAGCCGCATGGCTATGACCTGGCGTTCGACCATGTGGGATTCGCATATGGCGATGGGGAGGGCGTCCTTAAGGATGTGTCGTTCGTGGCCGAGCAGGGTCGGGTGACGGCGTTGGTCGGCGCGTCGGGATCGGGCAAAAGCACGGCCGTCAGGCTCGCTTCTCGCTTCTGGGACGTGGATACGGGGGCGGTCTTCGTGGGCGGCATAGACATCTCCACGGTCGATCCCGAAACGCTGCTGAGCGCGTATTCCGAGGTGTTCCAGGACGTGGTGCTGTTCGCGGATACCGTGCTTGAGAATATCCGTCTGGGCAAAAAGGATGCGACCGACGAAGAGGTTCTCGCCGCGGCCGAAGCGGCGAACTGCGACGAATTCGTGTCGCGTCTGCCCGACGGGTATGCCACGACGATCGGAGAAAACGGCAGGAGGCTTTCCGGCGGCGAGCGGCAGCGCATATCGATTGCGCGAGCAATGCTTAAAAACGCCCCGATTGTACTGCTCGACGAGGCGACCGCTTCTCTCGATGTCGAGAGCGAGACGTACGTGCAAGGCGCCCTTTCTACGCTGCTGAAGGGCAAGACGGTGCTGGTCGTCGCGCATCGCATGCGCACGGTCGACAATGCCGACAAGATCGTCGTGCTCGAACGGGGGCGCGTGGTGGAACAGGGAACCCCTGCCGAATTGCGCGAGAATCCTGAAAGCAGGTATCGCCGCATGCTTGAGCTGCAGCGGGCAAGCTCGGCGTGGAGCGTGCGGTGATGCGCCCATGGGGCATGCGCGGCGTTTTTCCTACCAGGTGCTCCAGAAATCCTGAATCAGGTCTTGCCTGTTCGCATGGCCCGTTTTGCGCAGGATGTTGTGCACGTGCACCTTCGCCGTGCTTGCCGCCACGCCCATGGTCGATGCGATGTTCTGGTTGTCGATGCCAAGTAGGATGAGCCGCAGCACCTCTTGCTCGCGTTTGGAAAGCTTATGCCTGCCGCCGTAGAGCGCCAGGTTGTCGTCGATGAGCGATTCCACCCGGTCGTCCTCGCGCACGGGGGGCTGCTCGTAGCGAAGCGAGAGCGCTTGGAAGGCGCTTCTGCACGCCGCGCCCGCGCATACGAGCATAAGCAGCTCTTCGAGGTAATTGCGCTCGGCCGAGAACAGCGAAAGCGCGCCGCCGTCGGGCGGGGCGATCAGGAAGAAGTAGACGTCTTCGATGAAAAAGCCCAGGCCCAAAACCCAAAGCACGATATAGAACGCCTTGTAGCGCCGCATGCGCTGGCGTTCGGCGGCATCGACCGTCGCGATATAGCGCACGCCCAGAAACCCGAGCGTCCACAGGAACAATCCCGCGCGCATGGCGTAGAAGACGAACCGGTTTTCAGGCTGGGCCTGGTCGAGCAGAAGCGACGCGAGGCTTGCCGCCGCGAAGATCGCCGGCGGCGCGATAAGGAGCGCCTTGCGCTTTTCCCCCACGAAATCGCATGCCAGAAGCCAAAGCGATACGAAGATGCCGCTTCCCGAAACGATCGAGGCGACCGAACGCGCGGCGAGATAGACCCTTTCGTCGGGAATATCCATCATCAGGGCGACGAATGCATCCTGGAATACGAGCGTTGCATCGAAGAAGTAGAAGAGAAACGCCCAGAAGGCGTAAAGGAATCCGCGACGGCGCGATACCAGATACACCGAAAGGCAGCCCGCGCCGGCGAGCACCGAGACAAGCTGCACGACAAGTATGGAATAGAACTGGACGAGTTCCATGGGCATCTTCGCCCTTTCTGAAGCGTCGATTCGTTTCCGTCCATGGTAGCGCAAGCGGCCGCCGCGGCCGCCTGCGCATGGCAAACGGGTTTTTCTTCCCGAAGGTCTGCGCCGCGCTCGGGCGCCAGGCGTCGGTTCTTCGCGCCTTTTTACGAATCGGCCTTCTTCGACCTGCCGTTCACCTGTGGTTTAATGCCGGTTTATGCCGAAAGTCCGCCGTTCTACACCATGTTTCTACCCGTCGATAAACGTCTTTATACCTTTTCAGCGCGTGCGAGCCGCCCGACAATCGCCCGTGCAAGCCAAACTGCCGCTTCGGGCGAGATATGGCGGTGCGTGCGGGCCTTGAGCCCGCGAGAGAGGACGCGCCGCCATGGCTCGCACGGGCCGTCGCGTGGAAGAACTCGCAATGAAGCGCGCCGGCCCTTGCGCATACCGGCCGCGTCGTCTTAGGGCGGCGCGGCCGCATCGTTTTGCGCCGAAGGCGGCCTTCATGCTTCGAAGGAGGAATTTCGCATGGAGGACAAGAAGAAGGGGATCGGGCTGTTCGGTCTGATCGGCATGGTGGTTTCATCGTGCATCGGATCGGGCGTGTTCGCCATCACTGGCCAGCTGGCGCAGGTGGCGTCTCCCGGCGCTGCGCTGATCGCGTGGCTTATCGTGGGCGTCGGATTCTTGATGCTCGCATTCTCGTTGAACAACCTGGTGGCCAAGCGCCCCGACCTGCACGGCATCTTCACGTATGCCGAAGAGGGCTTCGGCCCGTTCGCAGGCTTCATCTCCGGCTGGGGCTATTGGCTGTCCGCATGGCTTGGCAACGTGGCCTTCGCCACGATGATGATGTCCACGCTGGGTTATTTCTTCCCCGCGTTTCTGCCGGGCAACACCATTCCGTGCATCGCGATCGCGTCGGTGGTCATGTGGCTGCTCACGCTGCTGGTCATCCGTGGCGTGGAGAGCGCATCGCTTCTGAACGCCATCGTCATGGTGTGCAAGGTTGCCGCTATCGGCATATTCATTGTGTTCTCGATCTTCCTGTTCAATGCGGGCGTGTTCACCGCCGATTTCTGGGGCACGCTGTATAACAACGCCGTGGCCATGGGCGAGATGGGCGCCGAGGCAACCGGTCTGGGCGGTCTGGGCAGCCAGGTCATGAACTGCATGATCATCATGATGTGGGTGTTCATCGGCATCGAGGGCGCTACGGTCGTCTCTTCGCGTGCCGAGAAGAAATCCGACGTGGGCAAGGCCACGGTCATCGGCCTGGTGTGCCTGCTTTTGATCTACATCGGCGCGTCGGTTCTGCCGTACGGCTATATGCCCTATACCGAAATCGCCGCGCTCGATTACCCGGCCATGCTCTACGTGTTCGACGATATGGCTCCCGGCTGGGGCGGCGCGTTCATCTCGATCGCGATCATCGTTTCGGTGCTCGGCTCCTGGCTGTCGTTTACCATCCTTCCGGCCGAAACCACGTCCGAAATGGCGGAACACAAGCTGCTTCCCGCATCGTGGGGCAAGCTCAACGACAAGAACTCCCCGCAGTTCAGCCTGCTGATCGTGGGCGCCTGCACGCAGGTCTTCATGCTCACGCTGATCTTCACCGAGGATGCCTACAACTTCGCGTTCTCCATGTGCACGGTTGCCATCGTGATCACCTGGGCGCTTGCGGCGGCCTACCAGGTGAAGTTCTCGGCCGGCAAGCGCGATTTCGGCCAGCTCGCCATCGGCGCGATCGCCGTGGCCTTCCAGGTCATCGGCGTGCTGTTCAACGGCTGGTCGTTCCTGCTTCTGACCTGCGTGGGCTATATCCCGGGCTTCTTCGTGTACGCCAAGGCGCGCAAAGAACAGGGGCTGGCGCTTTCCAAGGGCGAAAAGGCCGCCATGGGCGTCATCTCGGCTCTGGGCGTGGTCGCGCTCGTCATGCTGGCCATGGGCGTCATCAGCTTCTAGCCTTTTCCGTCGCCGCCGTTGCTCGGCGCCGCCGCACGGGGAAACGCGGCGGCGCATCGGCGACGGGCGGCATATTCGACGAATGCGGGATGTTTTCGGCTGACTCCTCATCCCGCACCTCGTTTTCCGGCGTTTGAAAATCGGCCCGCGCCAAAGCGGGCCCGAGAGAGGGATCGACATGAACATCGCAACGATCGGCGTGGAAGACTGGCTCAACGTGTGGGAGAAAAGCGCGACCTACGATATCGCGCAGTCGACGATCTCGTCCATGACCATGGACGAGATTCTCGCGCTCGACGGGGAGGCGGGCGCCACGTTTTACGAGCGCCTCGGCCGCGAGAAGATGAACTACGGCTGGATCGAGGGCTCGCCTGATTTCAAGGCCGAGGTGGCCAAGCTGTATAAAAACGTCGATCCCGACAATATCTTGCAGACCAACGGCGCGACGGGCGCGAATTTGCTGGCGCTTATGGCGCTTGTGGAGCCGGGCGACCATGTGATCGCCGAATATCCCACCTATCAGCCGCTGTACGAGATTCCGCGCACGCTGGGCGCCGAGGTGGAATACTGGCATATCCGCGAAGAGAACGGCTGGAACCCCGATATCGAAGAGCTGAAAAAGCTCGTGCGTCCCGACACCAAGCTGATCTGCATCAACAACGCCAGCAATCCGCTGGGCACGGTGCTGCCGACCGAAACGCTCGAACAGATCGTAGAAATAGCCTCGTCGGTGGGCGCCTACGTTCTTTCCGACGAGGTGTATCTGCCGCTGCAGGACACCGAATCGTTCGTCTCTATGGCCGATCTGTACGATAGGGCCGTGGTTTCCAACAGCCTTTCCAAAACCTATTCGGTTCCAGGCGTGCGTATCGGCTGGACCGTGTCGAACAAAGAGCTTGCCGACCGCTTCCGCGTGTATCGCGACTATACGATGATCTGCGACGGCGTGTTCAACGACGCGCTCGCCGTGCATGTGCTGCGCAATCGCGAGAAGGTGCTCGAGCGCAATCGCGCGATCGTGTTCAACAACCTGGCCATCGTCCAAGAATGGGTGGACGGCGAGCCGCGGGTGTCGTGGGTGCCGCCGAAGGCCGTTTCCACGTCGTATATCAAGCTCGACATTCCGATCGACGACGAGGAATTCTGCAAGCGCCTGCTTGCCGATCAGGGCGTGCTGCTGGTTCCCGGCAGCCGCTTCGAGCTTCCGCGCGGCGCGCGTCTGGGCTATTGCGCCCCCGAGCCCACGCTGCGCGAGGGGCTCAAGCGCCTGAGCGCGGCGTTGCGTCAGTTCGACTAAGGCGAAACCGGGACATCCCGCGGCGCCGCATCCGCCGCTTGGCGGCCGAGGCGCCGGCGCCGCGGGATCGGGTCTCGGATGCGGCACGGCATACGGCGAAGGTTTCGTTGCCGTGCTGCATCCGATATCGGATGCGGGCGGTTTTCCGCCATTGTGAGAAGCACATCTCTTACCGGATGGTTCTCCTTCGGGGCCGGCCGATGCCCCCTTTGCCGGCCGGACGATAAAGCAGAAAGCCCGCGGTGTGGTGCCGCGGGCTTTCTGTGCGTCTATCGGCGGAAACGAACCGTGCGGGCGCTATGCCGCCACCACGGTGAGGTCGTTTTTCTGGCGATGGCGGTCCATGATCTTGCGTTCGAGCTCTTGCAGGGTGGGCGGCGTCCAGGAGATGGCGTTGGCGCCCGCGTCGACCGTGGCGAGGATGGATTCGTCGGTGGTGCCGCCGCTTGCCATGATGGGCATCTGCGGGAACGCGCGGCGGATATCGGCCACCACGTGCGGAGTCTCTTTGGCGGCCGCCACGTTGACGATGCGCGCCCCGGCGGCAATCTGGTCGAAGGCCATGCAGTCGAGCCTGGTCACGGTTACCACGATGGGCACGTCGACGCGTTCGGCCATGCGGGAAATCGTGGCCGGGTCGGTGGAGGCGTTCACCACGACGCCCGCCACGCCCTGCATGTCGGAATGCACGGCCAGATCGACCGCGCGCCGGCCGGTGGTGACCGCGCCGCCCACGCCGGTGAGCACCGGCATCTCGGCCGCCGAAAGCAGCGCCTGGGTGATGGCGGGCTGGCAGGTGAACGGATAGACGGCCAGCACGGCATCGGCGTCGGAGTTGCGGATGATAGCGATGTCGGTGGAGAACAGCAGCGATTTCACGCAGTGTCCGTACAGGGAGATGCCGCTGCATTCCCGGATGGCTTCGGGGACGCGTATCCCCACGTTTCGCAGGGTCCCTTCTACAACGAACGGGTCGGCCTGGGACATGCCGCTCACCTCCAATCTTTCGGTATATGACGGGAGATATTGTAGGCACGCGCCCGAGCCGCCCGCCGTCTCGTTTGCGAGCGTTGCCGAACCGATACTTCGTTTCACCTGGTATTCCTCGTTTGCTTGGCAATTGGGGAGCACGGCTTGCCCGCGGCTGCGCGCGGCGTGCGGCATGCGGCGGATCGGGCGGAATAGGGACATTCCGGTTTACGGGAGGCGCGCCCGTCCGGCACGAATGGCCGAGGCGGCCCGTCGCGCCCGCCGCGCGTTTTCCAGGGGTCTATAGTCGAGGCGATTCCATACGGGCCTCGGGCCTTCGCAGGCCGGTTTTGCGCGAGGCCTCCATACGACGGCGACAAGGAGCTTATTATGGAAAGAACGGTTGTGAAGAAGGTGTGCGGCATGCCTGCGGTAGACGGTGCAGGCGTGCATCTGGTGCGCGTGCTCGGGCCGGGCACGGTCGACGATTTCGATCCCATTCTGATGCTCGATTCCTTCGACAGCGAGAACCCCGATGACTACACGGCGGGTTTTCCCATGCATCCGCATCGCGGCATCGAGACGGTCAGCTACGTGTATAAAGGCCGCATGAGGCACGGGGACAGCCTGGGCAACGTCGACGAGATAGCCGATGGCGAAGTGCAGTGGATGTGCGCGGGGTCGGGCATCATGCATGAAGAGGCCGTGCCTGCGGCCGAACGCCTTTTGGGCGTCCAGCTTTGGCTGAACCTGCCCGCCGCCGAGAAGATGTCGAAGCCGACGTATCGCAGCATCAAAAACGACGAGATACGAGAAATCGGGTTCGAAGGGGGATTCCTCCGTCTTCTGACGGGGTCGTTCGACGGCGTGCAGGGCGTAACGGGCGGCCATCTTCCGCTCGACTACTACGACATCCATCTCAATGAGGGCGGCACGTTTTCGCTCGAGGTCGACCCCGACAGTTCGATCATGGTGTTCACGCTGCTCGGCAGCGTGGCGATCGCGGGCGAGCGCATCGCGCCGAAGACCGCGGCGAAGCTTTCTCCCGGCGATTCGGTGGCGATCTCTGCCGTGGACGGGCCCGCCCAGGTGCTGTTCATGCGTTCGCGCGCTTTGGGCGAGCCCGTCGCCTGGGGCGGTCCGATCGTGATGAACACGCACGAGCAGCTTGTCCGGGCGAACAGGGATCTGGCGCTCGGTACGTTCGTGCGCGATTCCATCGATTTCAGGGCATAGCGTCAAAGGCCGCATGCGGGCGCCTCGGGCGCTCGATTCCTTCGCGCCGCCGGCTGCATCGACGTGCTCGCGGCTGTCTGCGGGCGCGCCGATCGCGTCTTCGGCGCTTACGGATGAAAACGAGCGTTTGACAGGATAGGCGTTTTCTTTCGCTGCGAATGTGTGATAGTGGGCTGCGATACAGAAAAGATGCCGCCCGGGCGTTTTCGGCCCCAGGCGGCATCCGTGTGCCGTTTCGTCTGCGAAAGGGGATAAGCATGCAGATCATCGAAGAGCAGGTCTATGCGTTTTCCAAGAACAACGCGCCGTGCGCCACGGCGAAGCCCGGCGAGATTTTGAAATTCGTCACGAAAGATTGCTTCAGCAACCGCATTCCCGACGAAAACACCACCATGGCCGACCTCGACTACACCTACGGCTTCGCCAACCCCGCGGCCGGCCCCGTGTATATCGAGGGCGCCGAGCCGGGCGATGTGCTGGTGGTCGATATCTATGAAATCGACGTGGCCGACGAGGGCACCGTCGCCACCGACGACCACTGCGGCCCGCTGTTCGAAGGCACCGACTACCGCACGAAGAAGATCAAAATCGAAGACGGCATGGCCGATTTCAACGGCGTGAAGTTCCCGATCGACCCCATGGTCGGCGTGATCGGCACCGCGCCCGACGGCGACGACGTGATCGACGGCTTCGTGGGCGCGCACGGCGGCAATATGGACAACAAGCTCATCACGCGCGGCGCGCGCCTGTATTTCCCCGTGCGCGTGCCGGGCGCCCTGCTGCAGATGGGCGACGTGCATGCCGCGATGGGCGATGGCGAGCTGTGCGGCACGGGCATCGAGATTCCCGCCGAAATCACGGTGAAGGTGCAGCTGGTCAAGGGATTCGAGCTGCATTGGCCCGTGCTTGAGACGAAAGACAAGTGGTACGTGAACGCATGCGCTCCCAAATACGACGAGGCGTTGATGAACGGCGCCAAGGAGATGCAGCGTCTGCTGATGGCCGTGACCGGCTGGGACGCCGTGGAAACCTATATGTATATGTCGGTGCGCTCCGACGTGGAAATCAGCCAGGGCTGCGAGCCGTGCGAGGTGCAGCTCTCGCTGCGCATCGGCACGCCGAAGCTTCCGCAGTTCGCGCCGCTCGTGCCGTGTCCGTAGGCTTGCCGTTTCTGGCTGCTCCGGGCCGAAATATCCAGGGTCATCGCCTGCGGGCATTGCGGCCTTCGTTCGTTTTCCGCCCCCGCATTCGCCGTCATGCCGGCGTGCGGGGGCGGTTTTTTCGGCCGAATTCCGTTCTCATTCCGCCTGCCGTCTTCATGGAGCCGTTCGCCGCTGCCGGCGGGGCGGACGCGGCGACTCGACGGCTATTTCCCCGTCGCTTTAGCATGATGAAGTGCTAAGATTCACATCATCGACAAATCAGACAAGACCGAAGCCGGATGGACCGATGCGTCATCCGGCTTCGCTCGCGCCTGAGCCGGTACGGTTTCGGAAAGAAAGAGGAAGTCCAATGGCGGAAAACAAAACCGACGCCGCAGGAGCGAACGCCTCGCTCGAGCAGTTCGGCTATAAGCAGGAATTGCGCCGCGGCATGGGCCTGTGGGACGTCGTGCTTTACGGCGTCCTGTTCATGGTCATCATCGCCCCGCATTCCATCTGGGGCCTGGTCCAGCAGCAGGGCCTGGGCATGTCCACCCTGGTGTATCTGGTCGGATTCGTGGCTATCGGCTTCACGGCGCTGAGCTACGTGCGCATGAGCAAGCGGTTCCCCATCGCCGGCTCGGTGTATTCCTACGTGCAGCGCGGCCTCAACCCGCATGCGGGCTTCATGTCGGGCTGGCTGATCCTGCTCGACTACTGCATCACGCCCGCGCTTCTCTACACGATGGTCGCCAACTGGGGCACCATGCTCGTGCCGAACAGCCCCTGGTGGCTGTGGATCATCGTGTTCGTGGCGTTCAACACGTTCGTGAACATCCGCGGCGTCTCGCTCACGCGCGGCATCGACTTCGTCATCTTCGCCGTTGAAATCGTGGCCGTCATCGCGTTCGTCGCGCTCGGCTGCAACTTCATCCTGGGTGGCGGCGGCGCCGGCGAATTCAACATGGACCCGATCTGGCAGCCTGAAAAGGTCACGTTCAACTTCCTGGCGGCGGGCATCTCCATCGCCGCGCTGAACTTCCTCGGCTTCGACGGCATCTCCACGCTGGCGGAAGAGACCGACCATCCCGAGAAGAACATCGGCCGCGGTATCCTGATCGCGCTCGGCATCATCATCGTATGCTTCAGCGTGCAGACCTACATGGCCTCGCTCATCCAGCCCGATTGGGCCTCGTGGAGCGAAGAGCATGCCAACAACGCGTTCTTCTACGGCTGCCAGCTGATCGGCGGCGACATCTTCATGAAGATCATGCTGGTCATCAACATCGTTGCCGTAGGCATCGCCAACATCATGAACGCCCAGCTCGCCGCTTCCCGCCTGCTGTACTCCATGGGTCGCGACAAAGTCATCCCGGGCATCTTCGGCAAGGTTCATCCCAAGTACAAGACCCCGTGGGTGGGCTCGCTGTTCATCGGCGCCGTGGCGCTCGTGCTCGTGGCCATCCTGGGCATGGCCGATTTGGCGACGCTCGTGAACTTCGGCGCGCTGGCATCGTTCATCATGCTGAACTTCTCGGTGTTCTGGTTCTTCTTCGTGAAGGAAGGCAGGCGCAAGACCTTCGGCGATTGGGTGAAATACCTGATCTGCCCCTGGATTGGCATTCTGATCCTGGCGTATGTGTTCACGGGCTTCCAGCCTATGACCTACATCCTGGGCATCACCTGGTTCGTCATCGGCTTCATCATCCTGGTCGTGAAGTCGAAGGGCTTCAAGGAAGTCCCCGAAGCGTTCAAGCATCTGGACGTGTAGGGCTTCGGCGCCGGCGCAATGCGGCCTCCGTCTGTCGGCGGAGGCCCTTTTCGTTTCCGGCGTTCAAGGGTTTTCGCGCGGGTTGCGGCGCTTTCGACCGAGGCTTCGGCCGAAAGCGTCCTTCTGCCGCCGATTCGGGCTGTGCGTACGGGGCCTTCGGCGTGCAGGCGCGCTATCATGTCGCACGAAGCGACGGAAAGGATGTGAAACGCGATGGGCGTTGAAGCGAAACCGCTGGTGGCAGCCGATGCTACGCTGGAAGAGGTGCGAGCGTTCTTCGCGCGCGACCGCTATGCGACCGTGGCGTGCGGCGCCGCGATCGAGCAGGCGCGCCCGGGGTATGCGCGCGTGAGCCTTGCGATAGGCGAGAACCATCTCAACGGCATGGGCTCGCTTATGGAAGGCGTGTCGTTCACCATGGCAGACTTCGCCTTCGCGGTGGCGGCGAACGTGGGCGGCGCCCCCACGGTATCGACGAATTGCAGCATCGATTTTCTGGGCGCGCCGAAAACCGATGCGCTCGAGGCGGAGTGCCGCGTCGAAAAAGACGGCAGGTCGTTGTGCTTCGCGCGCGGCCGCACGATGGTGTATCCCTCGGAAGCGCATTTCTTTCTTCGGCGTTTCCGCCCGCATGAAAGACGAGCCCTCGGGCTCGTCTTTTTCACGAAGGGGCGGGCGGTTTCGGCCGCATCTGTTAAAAGCGTCTTTCTTTTCGCGGCGGGCGTCGCGTCCTGCAGCGCGCGGCGTTACCATGGG
>USEZ01000029.1 GCA_900553775.1 uncultured Slackia sp.
CGACGTCGGATTCGGCAAGACCGAGGTGGCGCTGCGCGCAGCGTTCAAGGCCACCCAGGACAACAAGCAGGTCATGGTGCTGTGCCCGACCACCATTTTGGCGCAGCAGCACTACATCACGTTCAAAGACCGTTTCGACCCCTTCGGCGTGAAGGTCGAGGTGCTCTCGCGCTTCCGCAGCCCCGCCGAGCAGAAACGCGCGCTGGAGGGATTCGCCGACGGTTCGGTGCAGGTGCTCGTGGGCACGCATCGGCTGCTATCGCGCGACGTGAATCCGCGCGATTTGGGCTTGGTCGTCATCGATGAAGAGCAGCGCTTCGGCGTGGCGCACAAAGAGCAGATGAAAAACCTGCGCGAGCAGATCGACGTTCTTACGCTGTCGGCAACGCCCATTCCGCGCACCATGCAGATGAGCCTGTCGGGAGTGCGCGATATGAGCCTGATTCTCACGCCTCCCGACAACCGCCGTCCGGTGGAGGTGCACGTGGGCGAGTGGGACGTCGACGTGGTAAGCGACGCCATCAGGCGCGAGCTCACGCGCGGCGGCCAGGTGTATTACGTGAGCAACCGCGTGCGCACGATCGACGATGCCGTGGCGCGTGTAGGCGAAGCCGCGGCGGAGGCCCGCGTGGGCGTGGCCCACGGCAAGATGAGCAAAGAAGAACTCGAACGCGTGATGGAGGACTTCTCCGCCGGCGCGATCGACGTGCTTGTCGCCACGACGATCATCGAAAGCGGCATCGACAACCCGCATACCAACACGCTTATCATCGAGGATTCCCAGCGTTTGGGCCTTGCCCAGATGTATCAGCTCAAAGGACGCGTGGGACGCAGCTCGCAGCAGGCCTACGCCTATTTCATGTTCCCCGAAAACGTCAGCCTGACCGAAGAGGCGATGGCGCGCCTCGACGCGATCAACGAACATCGAGATCTGGGAAGCGGCATGCGCGTCGCCATGCGCGACCTTGAGATTCGCGGCGCCGGCAGCTTGTTGGGGGCCGAGCAGAGCGGCAATATGAGCGGCGTGGGCTTCGACCTGTTCGCGCAGATGCTCAGCCAGGCGGTCTCCGACGCCCGCGAGGGCAGGTCCGATGCGGGCGAGGGGCTGCCCCCTGCGCTTTCCGACATCACGGTGAACGTGCCCGAGCATACCTACATTCCCGAGGAATACGTGCCGGATGCAGACGAGCGCGTGCTGCTGTACCGCAAGCTTGCGTGCGCCGAGGTGCTCGAAACCGTCGATGAACTGCTCGAACAGACGAAGGCCCGCTACGGCGCCATGCCGCAGGCGTGCGAGAACATGTTCGCGAAATCGCGCCTGCGCGCCTGGGCGTCGGAACATGGCGTGAAGCTGGTCAGCGTCGTGGCGGGCAAGGTGACGGTGGAGCCGATCGAGGTGGGCCGCGACGCGCTGACGCCGTTGCGGCGTTACGGCGCGCGCTACGTCGCGCAGACCTCCAAACTGTCCGTGCCTGTGAAATATTTCGGGCTCGCCGAAGGCGAAAGCCTGATCGAAGCCGTCGAAGGTCTTCTGCGCGATCTGGCCGAGGGCGCATCGCCTCGAGGAGGAAAGGCGCGATGAGCGCGCAGCGAGCAACGCGCAGCGCAAGGGCGCAATCAGGGACCGCCCGCGCCGTCTCGAAATCCAAAGCGGAGCAAGCGGGCGAAACGACACGTCGGAAGGCCCCGTCGAAGGCGGCGGGCGGCAGGGGGTCTTCGGGCGCGTCTAAGACGAAGGCATCGAAGGCTGCAGGCGCGAAGGCTCCCGCAACGAAGGCGGGAAACGGGCCGAAGCGCACGTCGGCGGCATCGAAAGGACCTGCTTCCGGAAAGAGGGGCTTTGCCGCAGCATCCCGTTCGACGAAGAGCGCGCAGACGAAGACGAAGGCGTCGGGCGGCATCGTGCGACGCGCCATCGGCGCTTTCGCGCGCTCGTATCTTGTGCGGTTCGTGGCGGTGCTTGCGACGGTAGTGGCGGCCGTTTTCATCGTCGTGAGCGCCGTATCGGCCCAATCGGGCGTGCCTGAAGGGCAGCGCGCCGATGGGCTGCCCATCTACATAACCGACGAGATGATCGATGCGGCGCGCGCGATGCAGCATGAATACGGGCACCCGGCCGGCTGCACGATCGCGCAGATCATCCAGGAAAGCGGGCAAGGAGCGTCGCTGTCGATGCTCGCGGAGCGCGACAACAATCTGTTCGGCATGAAATGGTCCGATTCGTTTTCGGGCAAGCACGGCGTCGTAGGTCCCGTGCAGTGGGGAACCACCGAGGAATACGACGGCGAAAGCGTTTCGATCGATGCGTCGTTCATCGCGTTCGAAAGCAAGGAGGCGTGCATCGAATTCCGTTCGAGCGTGTTTTTGCAGGCGTCGACCTATGCCGACAATCCTACGATTCGCCGCGCCGTCGAAACGCGCAATTCGGCGCTGATGGCATGGGGATTGCAGGATGCAGGCTGGGCGACCGACAGCTCGTACGCCGAAAGCCTCGTGGCCATCATGGACCGTTACGATTTGTATCGCTTCGACTCTTCGACGTAGGAGGACATGCCGTTTCTCTAGAACGCGAAGCGCGCCGACGGCTTTTCGACCGTGTTTCGCGCCTGTTCCCGCATGCGCACGAGCATTCCCAATGCCTGGGCGGCATGCATCTTTCGCAGCCGTTCGCATTGGGCGAAAAAGCGCTCGTCGTTATCGTAGAACCCCGCATCGGCCAGGCGCGAAACGGCGCGGACCGAACGTCTGTCGGCGATAAGCGTGCAGGCCGCATCGGCGTTTTTGCCAAGCTGTCCGGCGAACGATTCAAGCGTCTCGGAGTCGATCGTGACCTTTCCCGCGAGGCGGTCGACGATGGATTCGGTCTTGGCTTGAAACGGCCGGTCTCCCGCAAGCAGCTCATCGTAGGCGCGCATATCGAACGGTGCGGAAAACGCGCCGTCCGTCGCCGCGTCGGTCTGCTCGTATGTTCCGTCGCTTTGCTCGCGATACGCCCGAGGCGTGAAAATCGCGCGTGCGCCCGAAAAAACGAATACCGTCGTCGCAAGCGATTCGATGAAAATCCTGCTTCCTTCGAACGAGCGCTCTCCGATGCTGAGAATGCTACGCGGTATTCGTACGGGAGATTGCAATGCGGCATGCACGAAGCATCCTCTGCCGACGGCTTCGAGCGTATCCGCAAGCACGATGCGGCACGCCCCGCTGCAGGCGTTGCCGTCTTCGATCGTGCGCACGTTGCTTCCGACGATGACCGAATGGACGCTCGACGGCAGCGCCCGGCGGCCGATGCGCACGACAGGCGCCGTTCCGATGCCGTCGGGAATGTCGACCGATCGCGCATCGTCTGCGGTCGCGACGAGCACGGCGCCGTCGTCGTCGAAGTCGAACACGGCCCCGTCGATGATGCGATAGGCGGCTGACACGCACCGCCTGCCGTCTGCCCTCAAGGTTCGCGCGAAGTCGGTCGAAGGGTCTGCGACCCAGAGAAGCGCAGGATCGATGCCGTCGGGCGCCGCTTCGAGGCTGTCGGGGCATACGATACGACGAGGCGGATGCGGGGTGTGCAAGAAGGCGTCTTCGCGGATGCGCCTGACGCCCTGCCGTATCTCGATGCGCTCGCCGTAAGGATAGGCGTGGGCGATAAGCGTTTCGCCGTCGTGGGAATACAGCGACCCGTCTTCGGCGAACAGCGTCGCGCTGCCGGGGTCGACCAGGTACTCGACCGCATCGGGATAGCGCGTGAGCTTGCTCCAGCGCACCATGCGCAAGCCGAAGCGCGCAAGCGTCGAGGGAAGCGCGGCGCATTCGAAGCACAAAGGCGAAAGCGATCCGTCGCTTATCTCTTCGACGCCTTCGGGCACGATAAGCGCTCGCAGGCCAACGCCGTAGGAAAGCCAGGGCCGAAACGCGTCGGCGGCGATGCGAACGAGGGGCATGCCGCGAATCGTCGCAGGCAGATGCAGGATAAGCCCGCTGTCGGGAAGCGATGCGTCGCGCACGAGCGCGTGCAGGTCGGCGGCCAGCAGGGCGAAGCCGTCTTGTTCGGGCCAAAGGACCAAAGGCCCCGCCGCCGAGCAGAGCGCGTCGGCCTGCCCGTCGTCGAGATGCACCGGGTTGGCTCGGCAGCGCCGTACCACGTCGTCAAGCGGCGTTGAGGTATCGGCGAACAGCATCGCTGAAAGCGCTTCGCGCGCGGTATCGTTCATAAAGGCCTCCGAATCGCATCCGGGTCGGCGAATGCCCGTATCGCCATAGTAGCGCACCCGCGGCATCGGCGGGCGTCCGCGTCGCGCGCCGTTGCGCTATGATGCGTTCTCAAGGAAAGGCCGTTCAAAAAGGGGGCGCCCATGGCGCATCATGCAGATGGTTCTTTTGCGCATCCCATCGATCGGGCGGGCTGCGCGCGGCCTTTTTCGGACGATCTTGCCCTCGAGCTGCTCGGCTACGCGAAAGAGGCGCTTCTGGTGGGGCTTCGATTCCTCGAGCCCGCCATTTCGCATCTGGAATGCGTGCCCTGCGCAGGTTCCCTTTTCGCAACCGACGGAGCGCGCCTGTATTACGATGCGGGGCGGGTCGTGCGCTCGTTTTCCGAGGAGCCGGCGCGTCTTTCCCGCGATGTTTTGCACATGGTGCTGCATTGCCTGTTCCGCCATCCGTTCTCGAATGCCTCGCTGCGTCCTGCCTTGTGGGATCTTGCATGCGACGTGGCGGTCGAAAGCTGCATGAGCGATTTGGGGCACGACGCGCTTTCGTGCCGGCGCTCTTCGATGCAAGAGCCGCATCGGGCGCGCCTTCTGCGCGATATGCCGCTCGTGACGGCCGAATCGCTGTACTACCGCTTCGTCGACGAGGGCTTGGACGACGAAGCGGCGCTCGACCTGCGGCGTGCATTCTTCGTCGACGACCATGCGCTTTGGGCGCGCGGCACGGCCGCCGCCTCCGGTGCATCGCGGGCCGCGGCGCCCGCCGGTTCATCCGATTTTGACGGCATGGCCGATGCCTGCGAGCAGGAATCGGCCACCGAGGCGGACGATGTCTGCCCGCAGCGCGGCAGGATGCCCGAGGCCGATTGCGAATCGAGCGGCGAGCGGCAGGCCGATTTCGCCGACGATGCGCTTGCCTCGATGATGCTGTCGTATGCCGCGGCCGCCCGCACGCAAGGCGCCGATGCTTCGAAGACGGGTTGCGGAGCAGGCGGCATTCCTTCGCCCGACGCCGCCGCAATCGCCGCGCCCGAACCCCAGCAACGCACGCGTCCCGTTCCCACCGACGCTTTCAACGAGTCCATGAGGACGCGCTGGCGCGAGATATCGCTGCGCGCCGACGTGGCGCTCGACGATTTCTCGCAGCTGTGGGGCGCCTTCGGCGGCGAGTTCTCCTTGGCGCTGAAACGCTCCAACGTCGAACGCGTCGATTACGGCGAATTCCTGCGGCGTTTCGTGTCGCGCGACGAGCAGCTGAGGATCAACGACGAAGAGTTCGACTACGTGTATTACTGCTACGGACTTTCCTTGTTCGGGTCCATGCCGCTGGTCGAGCCGCTCGAATACGCCGATGACGGCCGCATTCGCGATTTCGTCATCGCCATCGACACGTCGGCATCGACGAAGGGCGACACGGCGGCCGCTTTCGTCAGGCGCACGTGCGACATTCTCGACGACGCGGGCATGTTCTGCGATTCGCTCAATCTGTATCTCGTCCAATGCGATGCGCAGGTCCAAGACGTCGCGCGCATCCGAAGCAGGGCGGAAGCGCGCGCATGGGCCGAGGCCCTCGATATCAAGGGCCTCGGAGGAACGGATTTCCGCCCCGTGTTCTCCTACGTCGACGGGCTTGTCGATTCGGGCGAGCTTCCGCATTTGAAGGGCCTGCTTTATTTCACCGACGGGCAGGGGGCCTATCCGCGGTCGAAGCCGCGCTACGACGTGGCGTTCGTCTTGACGGACGACGCATACGCCGAAGAACCGGACGTGCCGCCGTGGGCGATGCGCGTCGAGCTTGATTCAGGCGAATTCCGCACGGGCGACAAGGAGGATGCGCGATGAATATCCGGCAAGCGAAAGAAGAGGTGGCTCGCGCGGTCGAAGTCTATCTCGCCAAAGACGACAACGGCTCCTACCTCATTCCTATCGAACGGCAACGGCCGCTCTTTTTGATCGGCGCGCCCGGCGTGGGAAAGACGGCCATCATGGAGCAGGTGGCTTGGGAGATGGGAATCGGGCTGGTGAGCTATTCCATGACGCATCACACGCGCCAAAGCGCGCTCGGCCTGCCGTATATCGCGACGCGTTCGTTCGAGGGCGAGACGTTTTCCGTGTCGGAGTACACCATGAGCGAAATCATCGCGTCGGTATATGAAAGCATGGAGGAAACGGGCAGGCGCGAAGGGATTTTGTTCCTCGACGAAATCAATTGCGTTTCGGAGACGCTTACGCCCGCCATCCTGCAATTCTTGCAATATAAGGTGTTCGGGCGCCATAGGGTGCCGCAGGGCTGGGTGGTGGTCACGGCGGGCAACCCGTCCGAATACAATCGCAGCACGCATGATTTCGACGTGGCCACGTGGGACCGGCTCAAGCGCATCGACGTCGAGCCCGATTACGAGGCGTGGAGAACCTATGCGCGCACGACGCGCGTGCATCCGGCGATCCTTGCGTATCTCGATGCGGAAACGTCTGATTTCTATCATATCGAGACGACGCTCGACGGCAAGGCGTTCGTCACGGCGCGCGGATGGGACGATCTGTCGCGCGTGATGCGCGTATACGAGATGCGCGGCATTCCCGTGACCGAACGGCTGATCGCCCAGTATGTGCAAGACCCGCGCACGGCCAAGCGTTTCGCGGTGTATTACGATTTGTTCAACAAGTACCGTTCCGATTATCGGATCGACGCGATCGTGGCGGGTACGGCCGAAGCGTCCGTCCTCGAGCGCGCCAAAGCCGCGCCTTTCGACGAGCGCGTCGCGCTTGTCGGTTTGCTGACAAGCGCGATCGCGGGCAGGTTTCATGCGCTCATGCTGCAAGACGGGGCGGCCGAGCATGCCTTCGATGCGGTGAAGGCGATAGCAGACGCCTGCGAGGAAGGCGTCCTTGACGCGGCCGATGTCCGCGTCGCATGCTCGAAGGCGGCGCTCGATTACGAGACGCGGGCGCACGAAGGCAGGCGAAGCAGACTTATGTCGGCCGACGAGGCCTCGCGGCTTTCGGGCGCCGCGCGCTTTTTGCGCTCATGCTCCGACGACGTATGCGCCCTTGGCCCCGAGCAGGTCAAAGAACGCTTCTCGGCGTATGCGGCGACGCTCGATGCGGCCGTGGCGGACGCGGGGTGCGCGCTCGACAACGTCTATGCGTTTCTCGACGAGGCATTCGGCGCGGGAAAGGAAACGCTGCTTTTCACCACCGACGTTTCGGCCGATGCTTCGACGGTCTCATACATCGCCCGATACGGATCGCAAAGCTACAGCCGGCATAGCAGCGAGCTCATACTCGACGATCGCGCGGCGGCGTTGCAGGAACGCGCGATGCGGGCTGTTCGCGACGCGGATGCGGCAAAGGGTCGCGGCGAGGGTCCGCTTCCACGATAATGTCGGTGTCATCATCGAGAAAGGACGGCCATGGCCGACAACGTATTCCAATTTCCCGGGGCGAAAGCATCCGGCTCGCCCGATCCGGCGAAAAGCGTCTTTCAGGTCAAGGCGACGATTCTGTATACGGATCCTGTCGTGTGGCGGCGCTTCCTCATCCCTGCCGACGATACGTTTTTCATGCTGGGCGACGCGGTGCTCGCCGCCTTCGAATGGAGCGGCGAATACGGGTTCTACTTCCGCAAAGGCGGCATGTTTCTCGACGACCCGGTGCTCATGCAGGACAACGCCGCGATGCCGCGCATGAAAGGCGAGGTGCATATCGCCGCCGAGGAAAAAAGGATCTGCGACCTGCTCAAGGCGGGCGAGCGCGTGTCGTTTTTCTACGACATGGAGGACTACTGGGAGGTCGAGGTCGAAATCGAGCGGATCGCCCTCGACGATGAAACGACGTTCCCATTCATGCCCGTGTGCCTGGATGGCGCGAATGCCGCGCCGCCCGAGGGTGTCGGCGGAACGGTGGGATATGCCGATTTCTGCGAGGTGCTGAACAATCCGCTCGATGCGCGCCATAAGGAGACGCGCGAATGGCTGGGTCTTGCACCAGGGGAGCGTTTCGACCCCGGACGATTCAGCATCTTCGACGTGAATGCGGCCTTCGCCATCGAGACGATCGACGATTACGAGCAGGATATCCTGCCCGATAACGAGGCCGACCTGCGCGAATTCTGCAAGATGCTGCTGGCCGAGAAGATGTCGATGCACGCATGCGCCGAAGTGGGCATGCGCGCCATGCAGGATGAGAAAGGCCAAGGCGTTCATTAGCGCCGTCGCGAGGCGTCGCCGTGCGTTCGGGCGCGGCGGCCGTCCAGGCGTGCTGCCGTTCTCAGGCGGGCCGTTCATCGCGAGCGGCCTGCTTTGCTTGCGTGCTTCGGGCCGGGTATCCGATAAGGCATGGCCGGTTTCGGCGGAGCGGTTCTGCCGGTCGCGTTCGGTAAGTCGTTGCGTCCGTCGGTAAAAATGGTGCCGCCGTGCTCTCAAAAAGCGCTACCATACAGGAAAAGGCGTATCCGAAACGAGAGAAAGCACGGTGATTCGCATGAAGCTGGCAATTCCTTCGATGGGCGAAGGCGGCCTGGACGCGGTTCGCTCGGGCCATTTCGGCCATAGCGATTGCTTCACGATGGTCGATATCGAAGACGGCGAAATCAAAGGGGTGTCCATCGTGGCCAATCCTCCGCATGAAAGCGGCGGATGCCTGCGTCCGGTGGGCATTCTGTCCGATGCCGGCGCCGACGCCATCGTGGCGGCGGGCATGGGCATACGTCCTATGCAAGGTTTTGCGCAGGCGGGCATCACGGTGTTCTACGATGCCGAAACCCCGGGCGTGGGCGATGCGGCCAAACGCGCCGCGGCGGGGGAGCTTCCCGTCATGGGCGCCGAGCATGCATGCCATCACTAGGAGTCGCTTCCAGGAGTTGCGCATCGCGCGCTGAACGAAAGAACCGCCGTGCGGGCCGTATGCCGCGCGGCGGTTCTTTTTTGTTGCATGGGGAAGCGATGCGGAGGCGCGGGGCTAGCCGCGCTTCGACCCTTGACGGCGAATGCCGCCCTTGTGCCCGCAGGCTTTGTTGGGGCCGATGCCCTTGGATGCGTGGCCGCCGCCGAAGAATTGCCTGTCGACGTTTTGCTTTTTCGGCAGAGGAGGCAACGGCGCCCGCCCGACGTTCGCACGCTCGCTCATCGCGCGCCCTCGATCCAGGAGACGAGCGCTTCGGCGTCATCGAAGATTTCGCAGGAGGCGCGCCAATCGGAAGAGTTCAGACCGCGTGCGCAGGCGTCGTCGAGAAGCGTCGCCAGGGGCTTGAAGAAGCCGTCCACGTCGAGCAAAGCGCTGGGTGCGCTCAGCTCGCCTGCCTTCACGCGCGATATCACGCTGAAGAACTCGTCGAAGGTTCCCAGACCGCCCGGCAGCGTGACGAACGCATCGGAGAGCTCGACCATGCGTTCTTTGCGCGCGGACAGGTCGGCCGTGCGTTCTTCTTCGATTCCCGCCACCACGGCGCGGCCTTTGGCGCTCAGGCCTTCCGTGGTGATGCCTCTCACGCGTCCGCCTGCTTCCACGGCGGCACGCGCGACGGCGCCCATAAGGCCCATGTCGTAGCCGCCGAAGACGAGCGTGTGTCCGCGACGGGCGATCGCGCGTCCGAGCGATGCGGCGGCGTTAAGGTAGATGTCGTCGAGGTTGTTCGACGACGAGCAGAATACGCAGATGTTCATCAAGCCTCCTGAGCGGGAACTGTTTTCGGTGCCCCGCATGCTTTGCGGGGAATTCGGCGGAAAGCGAAACGATCGCCGATATGCAGACGCGCCGTCTGTTTCCAGGCTCGTCGCGCGCAGCCGGGTTATTCGCGATTTCGCTCCATATCGGCGCGTATGAGCGCTTTAAGATATCCTGCCTTGTTCGGCTGCGCATCGAGATGCGCGAGCAGGTCGCGTTCGTTCGGGCTGAACCTCACGACGCGTTGCACCATTTTCTCGCGGTTGTATTTCGCGGCTGCTTTCTTCCGGGCTTCGCTGACCATGGTCGTTCGCCTCCTTTCTCGTCGCGTGTTCCGAGTGGCAAAACCGTCGCAGGGGGATGCCTATTTCGCCATGGGGGAAAGCATGCGTTTCTGATAGAGCCCTGCATCGGAAAATCCCAGTTTGCGGTAGTACTCGCGGGTGCCTACGGAGCTGATCACGTTGACGGCCCCATAGCCTGCGTCGTGCGCCATGGAGCAGGCGGTTTCCACCAGCGTGCGGCCCAGGCCGAGATGCTGCGCGCCTTTGCTCGTGGCATGCAGCTTGGCGGCGGCGCCGTAGACGTGTACTTCGCGAATCATGGCCTCGCCTTCGCCGATCGGCAGTCCGTCGCGTGCGGCCACGGCGGCGGGCTTCGGCAACGACAGGCGCAAGAAGCCGGCGATGCGGTTGTCGGGCGTGACCCACTGCAGGAAGCGCTCGGTCGAAACGGACGTGCCGTATTCCGCCATATGCAGCGACAGCTCGCCCGTGTCGGTGGCGCGGTTGTTGATTTCGCGGTAGCGGATGTCGGACACCCGGCCGCTTCGGCCGGTCTGCTCGATATGGCGCTCCACCATCTGGCGCAGGTTGGTCTTTTTGTTGCCCGCCATGATATCGCTCGCCGAAATATCCCTGATCATGCGCGAGATGCGCATGTAGGGCGGCGTGATCAGCGTATCGTGCGAAAGCACGTCGATTAGCTCGTCTTCGGAATACGGGCGCCAGCTGCCGTCTTCGTAATGCTTCACGAGGCCCGTGCCGTCCACGAGTGCGCAGGGGTAGATCTTCACCTCGTCGGGCAGATAGCGTGCGTCGGTCACGAAGGCTTCGTAGTCGCGCTTGTCGGCATCGGGCGTGGCGCCGTAGAGGTTGGCCATGAAGTGCGCGTGGATCTTGAAGCCGAACAGGCGCAACAGGGCGAAGGCCTCGGCGATGCGTTCGGGGCTGATGCGGCGGTTGTTGGCGGCCAGCACGGCGGGGTCCAGGCTCTGCACGCCGATCTGCACCTTGGTGCATCCGAAACGGCGCAGCGTGGTGCAGGTGCGCGCGTCGATCGCGTCGGGGCGCGTTTCCACCACCAGGCCGACCACGCGGCTTTTCGCGCGCTCGTTTTCGCGCTGCAGGGCTTCCAGCTCTTCGATGGTCGCGCTTTGCATGGCGGCGGCGCGCTGCCAGCCTGCGTGGCCGGCGTACAGGTCGCGCACCACGGCGTTAAACGATGCGCCCCGGCCGATTGCCTGCTGGGCGTCGCGGGCGAACTCGGCAAGGGCGGCGCCGTCGCAGGCGATGCCCGCATCCGCATAGAAGGCGCGGCGCGCTTCTGCCTGTTCGACAGCATCCACGCCGTCGTTGAGCGCGCGGAACAGCTCGGCGATGAACCAGGTTTGGTAGGCGGCCGGGTAATCGGTCCAGGTGCCGCCCAGCACGATCAGCTCGATCTTGTCGATGGGATGTCCCATCTGGTGGAGCGCGCGCAGGCGCGAGGCCACCTGCAGATACGGGTCGAAGCAGTTGCGCTCGGCGCGCTGGCAGGCGGGCTCGTTGTGCAGGTAGCTTTTCGGCATGCGCACGTCGTTGGGGCAGTAGAGGCAATCGCTGCCGCAGCTCCAGGGCTTGGTGATCACGGTGATCGTGGCTACGCCCGATGCGGTGCGGCGCGGCTTCATCTGCAGCGCGGCGATGAGCGCACGCTCGGTGGCGTCGTCAAGCCCCCATGCCGCAACCGTTTCGGGCGAGCGGGATTTCAGCGCGAAGTAGTAGGGCAGCAGCTGCTTTTTCGCGAAGTGGTCTTCGTTGCGCGTGCGGTTTTGGTTGTGTTCGTGCAGGATGCGCGCGAGCACCTTGTGGTCCACGTCGGTGCCGCGGCGTATCTCTTCGATGATTTCAAGCAGAATGGTATCCATGCCTGTCAGTCTATCGTAGAATCGCAGGCGATTCTTATGGATATGAAGACCGCCGAAATACTCTGCAACGTGACATCCGATTTCTATCGCGCGCAAGCCGCGTCGTTTTCCGCGACGCGCACGTCGCCGTGGCATGGATGGCAGCGCTGCGTGGCCGTGATGGCCGAAGCGCTGGGCGTTGCGGGCGGTACTTCATGCGATGGGCTCCAGGGGCCAAGTGAAGCAAACGGCGCGTTAATGGCGCCTGCGTCGGGGGCGATGCCGCCGAATTCTCGTGTCGTGCAGGATGATTGCTTGAAAACATCGGCATCGGGCAGGAAGGCGTTTTGCGCGAATTGCGCCGAAGGGAAAATAACGCATGGCGAAGCGGCGCCTGGCGAGGGTTCAAGCGGGAGCGTGCGATGCGCGGCCGAAGCGGATTCGCGCGCGGGCCTTTCCGTATTCGACCTGGCGTGTGGCAACCTGCGCCTCGAGCGTTATTTGGCGGAAGCGCTGCCGCATGCGGACGTGCGTGCGTATGCGGTTGACAGCTGCGATGAGCTTGCGACCGATGCGGGGAGCCTGACGATTCCCGTGACGTATGAATCGTCCGACATCGTGGGCGGCTTGATTGCGGGCGCGCCGTTGTACGAGCTGCATCATGCGCCGCAGGTCGACATGGCCGTATCGTTCGGCTTTCTACACCATGTGCCAAGCGAAGAGCTGCGCGTGCGCGTGCTGGACGGGCTGATTGATACAGTGCGTCCGGGAGGATGCGTGGCCGTGTCGCTTTGGCAGTTCATGAATAACCCCGCGTTGGCGGCGAAGGCCCGCGTCACGCACGCGCAGGCAAGCGAAGCGCTCGGCCTTGCGGCGGATGCGTTCGACGAGGGCGATTACCTGCTGGGCTGGAAAAACGTCGAAGGCGCCTGGCGTTACTGCCACCATTTCTCCGACGAGGAAGTGGGCCGCCTGGTCGCGGCGGTTTCGAGCCGCGCCCGCCTGATAGACGCTTTCGAAGCCGACGGCCGCACCGGTGCGATGAACAAGTATTTGGTGCTCAAGCGGCTTTAAGCTTGCCTAAAAGCTAATACCTTCCGTCGATCTCCTGTTCGATTCGTTTTATGGCAGAGCGTACGTTTACGAGGACTCGCTTATAGAAGTAGTCTCCCGACCGTACGGCTATATCGAGCCCGATTTCGGCTTGGCGGTAGTATCCCAGGGCTTTCTCGAAGCTATGCTCGCAGCCCCGCGCATTTTCGTAGGCGTCACCTAGTCTGAGGGCGGCGCTTCCCCAGACGGAAGGCTGCTCTTCGTTGCTGAGCTCGAATGCTTTCGCGTACCATTTGAACGCCTTTGACGCATTCGCTTCGCAGCCGATGCCGCGTTTGTGCATATCGCCCAGCTTGTAGCACGCTTCGGCATCGCCATGTTCTGCGGCATAGGAGAAGCACTCGAATGCGCGCTGCTCGCGCGGATAGGGGCGAAGGTAGTCCTCTTCGGTTTCTGAGAATCGATGGTCGACGAAGTAGCGCCCTTCGCATCGATCGTAGCTGTAAACGTAGCCCAGATTGGCATAGGCGATTGCGTTGCCCTTGGTCGCCGCGTGCAGATAGAGTATCTCGGCTGCCTGAAAGCATTGGATGCGGGTTTCGCGATCTTCGGCGGCGGAATAGCTCATGCCCTCTCTGTAGTAATCCGCTCCGTAGGAAAGGGCGATGTTTCCGTCCGGGTCGGGCTCTTCTTCGAAGGGGTACGTCATGATGTATGTGCGGCCGAGGCAATCGTCGTTTTCATCGAATACTCGTCTGGTTATCCAGATGAAAGGAACGGGGCTATCGCTGCCATACCATGCTTGGTCTATTTCGAACACGGGCGCATCCGTGCGAATGCGCCATTCGTTACTGTGGTTCGTGAAATGTTTGTCGGTCCGGCTAGTCAACTAACTTCACCTCCATATGAAGCTTGGTCCATCTTCCTATGATTTCTTTTTCGAACAGGGCGCCTTCGATTCGCTTGCCACCGTCCATCAAGCGCGCCAAGACTTCGTTGACATCGCACGGGACGAAGCCGATTCTGCTGCTGCCGAGCATCACCTTAATCGCCCATGCGTCGTGCAGATTGCCGGGATCGCGGACGAAATGGACATCGGCGGGAAATTCGACGTTCTCTAGAATGCTATCGAGGTCGGCGATGTGGGTGGTTCCCGCTACCACGATGTCTTCGTGCAACACGATGGTCGTAGGAAACGGCATGCCGATGGAGATGCCGTTTCCGTCTTCGCCATCGGGGCGAATGGCAATGCCTCCGTCTTGCGGAATCAATGCGATGTCATTCATGGGAACGCTCCTTAAGCGCGATGTATTGCGTCAGATAGTAATCGCGGGTTTTGCAGTGTCGCTCCGTATTTTCTTTAAGGTCAGTCACAGTTTGTGCAACCCATGCGGCGTTTGCAAGCTTGTCTTTCAGCAGATAGGGATTGCTGTTCTTGAGCGTCTCGAGCTTTCGCCGGGTCACCTCTATGCGTGCATTCACGATTTCGAGTTCGGTCGAGGCTTCGGCTATGCTGGCAAAATCGCGGTTCGAGACTCCGAGATGTTTGCTCGAAGCTTCGATGGATTTCAAGAGCTCAAGGTCGCCGTGCTCGTAGGCGGCTTGCGCCAGGAGGAAGAAGCGCTCGCACTCCTCTTCGTGACCGATGTTCGCATCGGGGTGGAGGCGTTTGATGAGTGCTCGATGCAGCTTCTTGAGTTCACGTGAATCCTGTGCGGAAAGCGCGCGAGAAGTCGCTCTGGTTTCAAGGTCTTGTATATACGCGTCGATGCGGGTCGACAATTCCGCTTCCCATCGGGCGAATTCCGCCTGGAGGCTTTCTTCGAGCGCTTCGTCGACGATCTGCTCGCCTCTATTCGCCTGTGCTTGTGCCAACGTAAGCTTTCGCTTCGCTCGACGTGCTTCTATCTCTGCCTTGAACAGTTCGTTTTCGAAGCAGCCTATTTTCATGCTGTAATCGCGTTTGATGGCGGGATTGATTTGCAGCTCGATATCGTCGATTTCGAAAAGCAGATCGGAAAGCGTCGATCGGGCTTCGTTGATTTGACTTTCCAGTTGCTGGAGGTCGCCTGTCGGCAGCGCGTTCGCCTGGCCTGGTGCGTTGTTGGATACGTGTTCGTTCGAGGGATGCGGCGATTGGTTGGATGCGTCCATGGTGCTCCTTGAAGTGCAGCTGAGCCTAGGGAAATGCCCTTTGATTATACAAGCAGGCTTATGATGACGGTACGTCTGGCGAGTTGATGCGCCTATGCGGATGGAAGGACGCATGAAGAAGCCGCTGCATATCAGGGCTAAAATATTATCCAAATCAATCCCAAATCAAGAAAAAGAACAATATATTAGCCATCTTGCACGATTGGCTATCGCTTGATCGGATGGCGTCGGTGCGTTCGAATGTAGGCCGATAGGGCTTTGGCCCGCTGGCCTCGCTCTCCAGGCCCTGCC
>USEZ01000030.1 GCA_900553775.1 uncultured Slackia sp.
CGACGCGCCGTGCGGTCGCCGCCGTGCTCGCCGACCTGCTCGCATAGCAGGGGTTGCGGCGCGGTTTCTTTTCTATGTCCCTTCGTCAACGCATTCGTCGCGCGGCCAACGGCCGCGCGCGTGCTATTACAATGCCGTCAAAGCCGTTTTCGAACGAACAGAGCGCGTCCGCCGCCTCGGGGGCGAAAAGCGCGCAGAACGGGGTCAGCATGGATGTCGGTGCCGTTGCGTCGTCTTTGACGAGAGCCGAGAAGGCCTCGCTTCTTGCGGGCGTCTCCCATTGGAAATCGCGTGCGCTTCATGAGCGCGGCATCTCGTCCGTGGTGTTTTCCGACGGGCCCCACGGATTGAGAAAGCAAGAAAACGGCGCCGACCATCTGGGCATCCATAGAAGCGAGCCTGCCACCTGCTTTCCCACGGCGAGCGCTTTGGCGTGCTCGTTCGACGAATCGCTGGTCGAAGAGGTGGGCGCGGCCATCGGCGAGGAGGCGCGCGACCAGAAGGTCGATGTGGTGCTGGGCCCGGGCGTCAATATGAAGCGAAGCCCCTTGTGCGGGCGTAATTTCGAGTATTTCAGCGAAGACCCGTATCTGTCGGGCGTTCTCGGGGCGTCCATGGTGCGCGGCATCCAGAGCCGCGGCGTGGGCGCATGCGTGAAGCATCTGGCGGGAAACAACCAGGAGCATGCGCGCATGGTGGGCGATTCGGTGATCGACGAGCGCGCACTGCGCGAAATCTATCTCGCGCCGTTCGAACGCGTGGTGCGCGAAGGGCGCCCGTGGAGCGTCATGACGGGCTACAACAGGCTCAACGGCGTCTATTGCTCGCAGCATCCGTGGCTTTTGCGCGACGTGCTGCGCGACGAATGGGGTTTCGACGGGGCGGTGATATCGGATTGGGGCGCCATGAGCGAAAGCGTCGCCTCCGTGGCCGCGGGGCTCGACCTGTGCATGCCGGGGCCGCGTCCCGACCATGCTGAGGCCGTCGAAGCGGCCGTCGCGTCGGGAGGACTTTCGTCCGCCGCGCTCGACGAGGCGGCATGCCGCATGATCGATTTGGAGCGCAAGGCCCGCCGCGGCAGGGAGCTCGCCTACGAGTGCGACTACGGCCGCCATGCCGCAATCGCGTATCGGGCGGCCTGCGAAAGCGCCGTTCTGCTTGAAAACGACGGCATCCTGCCTTTGCCCTCTGCGGCGAAGGTGGCCGTCATCGGGGCGTTCGCGATGCTCCCGCGCTATCAGGGAGCGGGCTCGTCGAAGATCCACCCCGTGCGCCTCGACGACCCGTGGAGCGCGTTTCTCGACGCGGGCGTGGATGTCTGCTATGCGCAGGGCTACGATGCGGCGACGGGCGACGCCTCGGAGGAGCAGCTCGCCGAGGCGCAGGCCGCGGCCGCGCGAAGCGAGTGCGCGGTGGTATTCGCGGGGCTTCCCGACCGGTTCGAGTCGGAAGGCTTCGACCGCAAGCTCATGGTGATGCCCAAAGGCCATGTCGCCCTGATCGAGCGCGTGTGCGCCGCCAACCCGCATACCGTCGTGGTGCTGCAGGGCGGCTCGCCGATGGAGATGCCCTGGCGCGGCCTGCCTGCGGCCGTGCTGCTGATGTATCTGTCGGGATGCCGCGGCGGCCATGCGGCGGTCGACATCCTGCTCGGTCGCGTGAATCCGAGCGGCAAGCTCGCCGAAACCTGGCCCGAGCGCCTGCAAGACACCGCGCTCGGACGTTCGTTTCCCGATACCGACCGCGAGGTCTTATACCGGGAGAGCATCTATGTAGGCTACCGCTATTTCGACGCGGCGGCCGAAAAGCCCGCGTATCCGTTCGGTTTCGGCAGGTCCTACACGTCGTTTTCCTACAGCGACGCCGAGGTGTCGTGCACGCGGGAGGGCATCGAGGCGTCGTGTACGGTGACGAATACGGGCGCGCGCGAAGGGGCGGAAACGGTGCAGCTCTACGTCGCGTCTTCGCCGTGCGCGCCGTTCGGGGAGATGCGCCGTCTCGCCGCGTTCTCGAAGGCGAGGCTCGCCCCCGGCGAAAGCGCGCGCGTCCGCATGCGCCTCGACGAGCGGGCGTTTCGCTTCTGGGACGTTTCGGCGGGCGCGTGGCGCGTCGACGAAGGGAGCTATCGCGTTTCGTTTTGCGCGTCGAGTCGCGATGAGCGCGCGGCCTGCGACGTCGTGCTGCGCGCGGGGGCCGGCCCGTTTGAAGTCGCGCCCGTCCGGACGGGCGGCCGACGGTCTGTTTGCGGGGCGCTCGCCCCTTACAGGCACGTGACGCCGGGCGGGTTTTCCGACGCGTCGTTCGCGGCGCTGTACGGCGCCCCCCTTCCTTCTCGCCGCCCGATAAGGCCGTTCACGCCCGATTCGCCGGTAAGCGATCTGTCCGCGACGTTTCTGGGGCGGCAGGCGTTTCGCATCGTCGATTTCTTGATGGCGCGCACGGCGCGGCGCATGAGCGACGACATGAAGGCCATGATGAACGAAATCGCCGCCGACATGCCGCTGCGGTCGTTTACGTCGGCGGGCATCCCCTTCGACGTGGTGGAGGGCTTGGTCGCCATTCTGAACGGCCATTATGCGGCGGGCATCGCGAAAGTCGTGCGTCGCGCCTTTTAAGTCTTCGGCCGACGCGGCCTGTCGGCGTTTCCGAACGAGGCCGCGAAACGTCGGCGGATGCGGCGTCGCGACGCGTCGCCTTCGCGCTTATCGCGGCGTTCGCGCTGCGATGCCTGCGTCGGGCGAGCCGGGGTGTTTTCCGTGTTAATTACGAATATATGTTCGATAAATGCCGATATGTGATATTCTTGCGGCATGCCACGAAGCCGAGATAATGCGCGTCGGTGCGCAATGCCTGAAGCGAAGGAGCGGCCATGTCGTCTCATCTGCAGAATATAGAGGGCGCCTCCATGGAGGGGAAGCTTCCCGAAGTGCGTCTCGCCTCCACGCCGTTTCGGGTTGAAAGCCCGTATGAGCCTGCGGGCGACCAGCCCCAGGCCATCGAGGCGCTGGCCGACGGCGTGCGGCGCGGCCTGCGCTACCAGAACCTGTTGGGCGTCACCGGATCGGGCAAGACGTTCACCATGGCCAAGGTGATCGAAGCGGTGCAAAAGCCCACGCTGGTCATGGCGCCCAACAAAACGCTCGCCGCGCAGCTTGCCGCCGAGCTCAAGGAGTTCTTTCCCCACAACGCCGTGGTGTATTTCGTCAGCTATTACGACTACTACCAGCCCGAGGCGTACGTGCCCTCGACCGACACCTTCATCGAGAAAGACGCCTCGATCAACGAAGAGGTGGAGAAGCTGCGCCATGCGGCCACGTCGAGCCTTCTGTCGCGGCGCGACATCATCGTGGTCGCATCGGTCAGCTGCATCTACGGCATCGGCTCGCCCATGGACTATGCGGGCATGGCGGTGTTTTTGGATAAAGAGAAGGCCGCCGAGCGCGACGACGTCATCCATGGTTTGATCGACATCCAATACGACCGCAACGATTACGAGCTCAAGCGCGGCACGTTCCGCGTGCGCGGCGACGCGCTCGACGTGTTTCCCCCGTACGCCGACAACCCGGTGCGCATCGAATTCTGGGGCGACGAAATCGAAAGCATCCGGGAGATAGACAACGTGACGGGCGAAACGCTCAACGAATACGAGGCGCTTCCCATCTGGCCCGCATCGCACTACGTGACCGCCCGTCCGAAGATGGACCGCGCCATCAAAAGCATCCAAGACGAGCTGCGCGACCGTCTGGCGCAGTTCAAGGAGGAGGGCAAGCTGCTCGAGGCCCAGCGTCTTGAGATGCGCGTGAATTACGATCTGGAAATGCTTGAAACCATGGGCTTTTGCAGCGGCATCGAGAACTATTCGCGCCATCTCGACGGACGCAATCCCGGCGAGCCCGCCTATACGCTGCTCGACTACTTCCCCGACGACTTCCTGTGCATCATCGACGAGAGCCACGTCACCGTGCCGCAGATCCGCGGCATGCACGAGGGCGACCGCAGCCGCAAGGTCACGCTTGCCGAGCACGGGTTCCGTCTTCCGAGCTGCCTGGACAACCGCCCTTTGCGCTTCGACGAGTTCGAACAGCGGATTCCCCAGTTCATCTACGTATCGGCCACGCCGGGCGATTACGAAGAGAAGGTCACGCAAAACCAGGTGGAGCAGATCATCCGCCCCACGGGCCTGCTCGACCCCGAAATCATCGTGCGGCCGATCGCCAGCCAGATCGACGACATCATCGAAGAGGCGAAGGAGCGCGCCGAGCGCGACGAGCGCGTGCTGATCACCACGCTTACGAAAAAGATGGCGGAAGATCTGACCGACCACCTGCTCGACCAGGGCGTGAGGGCCCGCTATATGCACTCCGACATCGCCACGCTCGAGCGCGTCGAAATCCTGAGCGCCTTGCGCAAGGGCGAATTCGACGTGCTGGTGGGCATCAACCTGCTGCGCGAAGGGCTCGATCTGCCCGAGGTGAGCCTGGTGGCCATCCTCGATGCCGACAAAGAGGGCTTTTTGCGCAACCACCGCAGCCTCATCCAGACGATCGGCCGTGCCGCGCGCAATGCGTCGGGCCAGGTGATCATGTACGCCGACAAAATGACCGACTCCATGGACACCGCCATTTCCGAGACAAGGCGCCGTCGTGCGCTGCAGATGCGCTACAACGAAGAGCACGGCATCACGCCGCAAACCGTGCGCAAGGCCATCAACGACGTCATGGGCTTCATGTCCGACGGCGACGGCAACGAGGTGGGAAGCGCCGAAGATGTGAACAAGACGCTTGCCGAGCTGTCGCGCTCGGAGGTCATGCGCGTGATATCGAGCATGGAAGAAGAGATGGCCGCGGCTTCTGCGAATATGGACTTCGAAGAGGCGGCCCGTCTGCGCGACCAGGTGGTGAAGCTGCGCTCCCAGCTGGAAGGCACGGCTGAAAAAGACGTTCTGGCCGATTTGAAGAAAACCGCCCGCAAGGGAAGCGCCTTCGCGGCGGGTCGCAAGAGCGCCTACGGCGGCGGACGCAAGGCGTAGAAGAACGGCCTGGCCGATATGCGACAGAGCGTTTGCCGCGCACGAAGGCGACGGGTTTTCGATTCGTTTCGAGCCCATCGCTGCTTGGCGGCTCTCGATTTTCCCTCGGCGCATTGCGGGAGGGCGGGCTTTGCCGCTCCGTTTCGGCTTCGTCGTCGTGGGCGCTTCGCCTGCGTATCGGTATCGCGATAATGCGCGCAGGCAACGCATAGGGGGAGGAAGTCGCCCGTATGGAGGGACTCGGGAATCCTCTTTTCATGCGATTTCCGGTATGGCGGCGTGCAGGGGCGCTTGTTAGTATCGAGTGTAAGAATCGGGAAAAACAGGTATAAACGGAAGGGCGTATGGGCATTCAGAAGGCATCCGAAAACAAACTATCCGAAAACGAGAAAACAACGTCGAGCGCAGAAGCGGTCTCGAAGCAGCAAGAGCCCGAGCTTCCCCACAGCTGGAAACGCGTGGTTATCACCATCTGGATAGGCCAGGCGTTTTCCATCCTGACGGCATATTCGTCGATGTATGCGGGCGTATGGTATGTTACTGAAACCACCGATTCGGCGTTCATGCTGGCGGTGGCCTCGCTGTGCTCGATGCTGCCGCAAGGCCTGCTTTCTCCGATCGGCGGCGTGATAGCCGATCGCTTCAACAGGAAATACGTGCTCATGGCGGCCGACGCGTTCGTCGGGGCCATGGCGCTGATCATGGGCATGATCATCATGATGGGCCACGTGTCGGTCGAGCTGGTGCTTATCATGAGCGCGTTGCGCAGCGTGGGACAGGCGTTTCATATCCCGGCGATGGAATCCACCATGCCGCTGCTGGTTCCCAAGCGCCATCTCGTGCGCATCAACACCCTCAATCAGAGCCTGTGGTCTTTGGCGCTGATCGTCGGGCCCGTGTTCGGCATCTTCCTCTATACCGTCATCGGCTTTCAGATGGTGCTGTTCCTCAACGCGCTCGGCTGCGCGGCGGCGGTGCTCACCATCGCCACGGCGAAGATCCCCGATTTCCACGATACGAGCGACGAGGCGCGCCATCCGATCAAAAGCCTCAAGGCGGGCTTTGCCACGCTCAACGCCGACCGCGGCCTTTTGGTCATGGCGGGAATCGTCATGGCGGTCATCTCCATGTACGCAGGCATCAATTCGCTGTTCCCGCTGATGACCTACGACCAGTTCAACGGCGACGGCTATATGGCCTCGACCGTCGAGGCGGCCTACGGCGTGACCTCGCTTGTGGGCATGGGCATCCTGTTCGTATGGGGCGGCGGACGCCGTTTGCTGCGCCTGGTTGCCCTGTCGGGTTTCGGCGCAGGCGTCATTTTGGTGCTGACGGGCCTGCTTACGCCCGACATGTTCGTGTTCTTCGTCATTCTGACGGGCGTTTCGGGCGTGGTAGAGGCGTTTTTCAACGGTCCCTTGCTGGCGGTGTTCCAAAAGCGCGTCCCGCCCGAGAAAATGGGCCGCGTCATGGGGCTTTTCACCACGGTGACGGCCCTTTCGTCGCCGATCGGCCTTGCCCTGGCGGGAACCTGCGCGGAATTCACCGGCGTTGCCAACTGGTTCGTCATCGCGGGCGTCGTGGTGTCGATCGGCGGCATCTTGCTGGGCACGCTGCCCATTCTGCGCAAGCTCGATAAAGAAGTGGCCGCCACGTTCGACGACGCGAAGGTCGTCAAGCGCAAGGTCGATGCGCGCGCGAAGGGCTCGAAAGGGCCGATCGAAGAGTAGAATGCACGAGGCGCGGCATACGCTGCGCCTCGTGCGGGTTTTCTGCCTCGGCGTCTTCGCCTTCGAGAGCGTCCGGAATGCGGGTTCGAGGCGCGCTGCGTCGATACCGGGCCGTATTGCGTTGCGCTTTCCGGCGGATTAGGCGAATCGGGCGATTTGAGGCCCGGTCGTGCGTATCGCACGCGATGCGTGTATCGGCTTCATGCAAGTCTGCGCGGCCGGGCAACGGTGGAAGGGGTTGCTGTGATTATTCTGGGATCGCTCGTCAACGGCATCGCAACCGTTTTCGGCGGCGTGCTCGGCTTGCTGTTCAAACGCCGCATGCCTAACGATCTGGGCGATTTCCTTATGAAGGGCCTGGGGCTGTGCGTGATTCTGGTGGCCGTGCAGGGCATGGTCAAGGGCGGGGATGTCGTGGTGACGGTGCTTTCGATCGTCATAGGCGGCCTGATCGGTTTCGTTATCGACATCGACGCCGCGATCAACGGTTTCGGCGATTGGGTGCAGGCGAAACTCGACCGCGCGTTTCAAGGGTCCACCGCATTGGGCAATTTCTCCGACGGCTTCATATCTTCGTCGCTGTTCATCTGCATCGGGTCGATGGCCGTGCTCGGGTCGCTGCAAAGCGGTTTGCAGCTCGATCATTCCACGCTGTTCGCCAAGGCTGTGATCGACATGGTGGTGGTTATGGTGATGGCCACCACGCTCGGCGTGGGCGTGCCGTTTTCGGGCTTGGCCGTGTTCGCCTACGAGGCCGTTTTGAGTTTGGGCGCAAGCTTGCTCGCGCCGTTTCTGACCGATGCGGCGATCAACGAGATGGTGTGCGCGGGCAGCCTGCTGCTTCTGGCCATCGGGCTGAACATGCTCAAGCTCACCGACATCAAGGTGGCGAACTATCTTCCCGCCGCCTTCATGCCTATTCTCATCTGCGCCTCCATGCAATGGCTGCAGGGGTTGCAGGCATAAGGATTGCGCGATGCCTCGTCGTATCGCGCTCGATAGAATCGGGGCAGCGGGCGTAGTCCGCATCCGGCTTCGTCGCGCGTATTCTGCGACCGAGGCCGTATTGTCGCGAAATGCAGATCGGTGCCGTTTGCGCATTCGCGGGGGAATCGAAGCTTATCCGGCCGCCCCTTGCTACAATGGCCGCTGGCGCTTCGGCGTTTATATCAAGTTGCTGCGGGCGACGGCCTGGCGGGTCGTACGCTGCAATCGGGTTCGGCGCGCGAATGCGTGCGACTCGGGAGCCTATCTCGAAAGAACATCTTAATGAGCATAGCGGAAATCGTTCTTCTGGGCGTCGCCTTGGCTATGGACGCGTTCGCGGTCACGGTATCGAATGCGTTTTGCTATCGCGGCGCATCGCGGGCGCGGTTGTTCGTTCTGCCGATATCGTTCGGCCTGTTCCAGGGGCTTATGCCGGTCCTGGGCTTTTTTCTGGGCGGCTTCGTCGGCGATATCATCGAGGCGTATGCGGGCGTCGTCACGCTCGTCATTCTGGGCATTATCGGCGGAACCATGATCAAAGAGGGCGCCTGCGCTTTGCGCGATTTCGAAAAGGATGCGTGCGCGACGAATCTGCCGGCTTCGTGCGCGACCGTGCGGGATCGGCATCGGGGCAGGAGTGTGCCGCCAATATTCCGTCGGGATTTTCCGGCAATCGTGCGGCGATTGCGAAAGGGGAGGAAAGGCACATGGCAGGACGTGTATTCATCACGGGCGACACGCACGGCCCGAGCGAGATACGCAGGCTCAATACGACGTTTGCGATCGGCGATGCGCTCGATGAAAACGACTATCTGATCGTGTGCGGCGATTTCGGATTGGTGTGGGCCGACCGCTCGAAATACGCCTATTGGCTGCGCTGGCTGGAGAAAAAGCCGTTCACCACGTTGTTTATCGACGGCAACCACGAGAATTTCGACATGCTCGATTCCATGGAGGAGCAACGCTGGCACGGCGGGCTCGTGCATCGCGTGAACGATTCGGTCATCCACTTGATGCGCGGGCAGGTGTTCGACATCGCCGGCCGCACGTTTTTCTGCATGGGCGGCGCGCAATCGGTCGACAAGGCCCGCCGCACGCCGCATAAAAGCTGGTGGCCGCAGGAGATGCCCTCGGCCGACGAGCGCGCGGCCGCACGGGAGGCGCTTGGGCGGCGCGGCTGGCGAATCGATTACGTGCTTACCCATTGTGCGGCGGGCACTGTGCAGTATCGGCTGAACCCGACGTATGAAAACGACGACCTCACGCGCTTTCTTTCCGAAGTCGAACGAAGGCTCGAATACCGCCATTGGTTTTTCGGCCATTACCACGAAGACCGCGCCATCGGCGAGTGGCAGACGGCGGTGTTCGAAGATGTGATTGAAATCGTGCCGTCCGATGGCGGCGATACGCTGCATCGTGTCTTCGATTTGTCGCGGCCGTAGAACCGCGCTGCCCTTTGCATAATCGGCGCACGGCTTCGCGCATGCGCGTGCTGCGCGGCGGGCAGGTCGTTTCCGGCGTGGGCTCTTTCGGCGAACTGTGTGAGGGAAATGAGCCTATCCGGCCAACGTCATGCAGGCGACAGCCAGGGCTATGGTCAGCGCCGATGGCCCGACGATGCAGGCCCATGCGGCAGGGCGGCCGAAATTGAGGGTCCATCCGACGCCGAAGCGTTCGGGAAGCCAGATGCTCGGGTCGTCGGGATTGCAATAAAAGACGCCGAGCTTCCAGTGGGCGTCGTCGTCGGCGGGCATGGAATCGTCTTCGCTGCGCGTCTGCATGCGCCGTAAGAGCCGCGACCCCGATTGGCCGTAGACCAACGAGAGGGCGATGCTGCCGACAAGCACGGGAATGCAGGCGATCGCGATGACGGCCCCGCATTGGTCGAGCGTCATCACGCCCGCCGACGACAGCATGAATCCGATGCCTATCGCGCTCGTCAGGCATAATCCCGTGACAAGCAGAAAGATGCTCTGCGCACGGGCGAACAGGCCGTATGCCAAAGCCGAAGCCGCGGGGGCGTTCGGGTCGCTCGGTCGTTTGGAGCATGTCATGGCCCAATGCGAGAAAGTGAACGCCGCCGCCATGAACGCGACGAGGCCCACGGGAAACCCGAACACCACGCCGATGCTTTTCGGCGCGAAGCGGTTCACGTTGCCGGCGAAGTCGGCGTGCATGGGAATCGTATCGGGCATGGAAGGATATGCGATGATCCCGATGGCGATGACGATGAGCGCGACGGGAAGATAGAGCAGGTTCCAGACGAGCGGTATCGCATGGGGCATGTCGCCTTCGACGATGACGGCAGCCGCCATGCGCTGCTCGGCCTGCCAATCCCGTTTGCGCTTGATCGCCATGACCTGCTTGCGCGCCTTCAGCATGAAGGCGAAAGGAATCAGCGTGCAGGAAAGCGTTGCCGCGACAAGCGTCGCCGTGAATGCATCGGCGTGGGATTGCGCCTGCGCGCCGACGCCGGCCGTGACGGCGCCGGCGATCGCCGACACGATAAGGCAGCGTATCGCAAAGCGGCGCTTGATCGCGCGGATCTGCGCGTCGTTTTGGGCCGATGGGGGAACGGTGACGCCGAAGCACTCCCGTTTGGGGGTGAGCCACGGCGTCGCCGCCATGGCGATGCCGCAGGCCGGCACGACGGCGATGAGGAATGCGAATGCGGCCGCCGCTTCCATCACGCCTCCTTCGCACGGCGCATTGCGGATGCGGCCGCGCCTGTCGCGCCGATCGTGTCGCCATCGCCGTTCACGCCGAGCACGCCCACGGTTCGTTTCGGCCCCGCGATGCCCGGGTCGGCGTAGACGCTTTGCGCCGCCTGGCGGGCGAATGCCACGAACGTTTCCTGGGCGCCTCCGCGCGCCCGGTGTTCGAGCGCGAGTTTTTGCAGCTCGCAGACAAGGGACGCTCCGGCTTCTTCGCGCTGTTGCTGCGATGCGGCGCCTTCGGCGTCGGCCACGTAAGCGCCGCTGCGGCCGCGTATGATCAGATAGCCCTCGTCGCGCAGCACGGCATAGGCCTTGTTCGCGGTATGCAGGTTGATGCCCAGATCGCTTGCCAGGCGTCGCACGCTGGGCAGCCCGTCGCCCGGCAGCAGCTCTTTGCGGGCGATGGCGGCGACAAGCTGGTCGCGAATCTGCAGATAGAGCGGTGTTTCCGACGATTGGTCGATGCGGATGATCACGGCGACCTCCTTTACGCCATCTATTATAGGGTCAATGTAACAGCATGCGAACCCTGCGGCAATGGGCGCCCGTCTTTTCTAATACAAGGGCAGCGCTCCTGTGATCGGGTCGATCTGTTCGGGGTAGAGCGGCTCGAATGCCAGGCAGGTGTAGGTGGGCTCGCCGTGGAATTCGATGTGGCCCGCATCCTGGATGAGCGCTACGGAAAATCCCGCCTCGCGGCCTTGCCGCGCCACCTCGAGCAGCGCCTCTTCGGAATCGACGTAGACGCAGATCTTCGCCACGCCGCGGGAGAACCATTCCGAAAGCGGCGTCGTCTCGCGGCCCGCATCGGCAAGCGTCACCCATTCGTCTTCGACGCGCACATCGTTCAAGCGGTTTTCTTTCGCAAGCGCCATGAGCGTCGCCTCCACGCAGGCGTGTCCCGCCTGGGCGGCGATTTTTCCTTTGCGCATCTTCAAATCGCGCCTGACCACGATGACCTGCTTCGCGCTGTACATGGCGATCGGCCTCCTTGTCGTTTCGTATCGTTCGTGCGGATGGCAAGTGTAGCGCGTTTTGCGGATGCGAGGCGCCTCGCCGGGAGGTCTTGCCTGCGCGCGTGTGTGCTCTTGACGCACCGCTTGCGCCCGCAGCGGTTGCGGGCGGCCGCGATGCTACAATAAATCGGATTGTCAATGGCCGTGACGGATGCATGTCGCATGCCGGCAAGCAGCGTGCTTGACCGAGGGAAATCGGGGTGGGAATCCCCGGCTATGCCAGTAACCGTAATTCGCCCGCATCTGCGCGGCGATAAGTCGGAACACCTGCCGTCGTGAAAAGGCCCTGGAGAAGAAAGGTGTCCGTATGCACGGAACCAGCCTCGCCCCGCTTGAAGCGGGCCAAGCGGGCATCGCGCGCAAGCTGCTCGCATTTCTGCTATCGGCCGTTTTGGCCTTATCGCTCACCCCGACGTACGCTTTCGCCGAAGGCGACGCGACAGGCCTTGACGCCCTCGATGCGGACGGGACTTTCGTGCAGGCGGACGCCGCGTCTTCTCAAGTCGAGGACGCGCCGTCTGCGCAAGGCGATTCGTCGTCTTCGTCGCCTGAGGCCGAAAAAACCCGCGGCGATGCGCTTGCCGGCGCTTCTTCCGCGGCAGAGCAGGCTCGATCGGGCGACGAATCCTCCCGCGCCGCCGCGTCTTCGTCCGCCGGCGCATCCGATGCGCCCCAGGCGCGCGTCGATGCCGCCGTCGCGGCGCTCGACGGGCTTTCCTTCTACAAGGTGAAGCCGCGCTACGGTATCGACTCCAACATCAACGACGTGCTCGAGGAAAAGCTCGCCGAACTCGGATATGCCGATATCGACGTGCGCACGGCCGAAGCCGCTCCTTCGCAGACCGACCCTGCCTTCACGGCCGCCATATCGGACGCCTCCGACGACACGAACGGCGCGATCACGTACGCTTCCTACGACCCGGGCGCGTTTTCGTCGTGGGCGCTTGCGTCGTACCGGTCGTTCTCCCTCGAATTCGTCCTGGCGTATAACGGCGCCGAAGCGCATTGGAAGCAGTCGGGCAATACCGTGCTCGACTGGGACGAGCATGCCTGCGAGCGCTTGCTCGAGCCGTACGGCGAGGGCGTGGCCGTCGGGTTTGCCGCAGGCGATTCCGCCGATGCGGTGACGGCCGACATGACGCTTCCGTACAAGGCGAAATCGTCGGACGGAAGCGTGCTTTCGTGGTCGTCGGTCGTGTGGGAGTCTTCCGACGATTCTCTCGTCGAGATTTCCGGCGGCGGCTATCAGGATTACCGGGCGAAGGTCGTACGCGGCGCATCCGATGCGCAGGTGACGCTGACGGCGAAAGTTTCGATCGTGACGAGCGGCGGGCCGCAGGCCTTCGTCGAGCGCACGTTCCCGATCACGGTCAAAGGCGATCTCGCGGCCGTCGAGGGCGAGAAGCAGGAGCTTTCCCGCAAGCTCGACGCGGCGTTTTCGGCCGATGCGCTGACATACAGCGAAGACGGCGC
Organism: uncultured Slackia sp.; assembly: GCA_900553775.1. Taxonomy (GTDB): domain Bacteria; phylum Actinomycetota; class Coriobacteriia; order Coriobacteriales; family Eggerthellaceae; genus Slackia. The sequence continues at coordinate 12,953 of USEZ01000030.1, forward strand.
CGTCGCCGATGCGTCGGCTTTGACGGGCGATATCCAGCTGCCCACCCCGCGTGCGATCGGCGTCGACGGCAAGTATTACGCGGTTGCATACACGGCCGATTCCGACGTCGTAACGGTGAGCGGATACCGCGGCACCGTGTATCGCGGCCTGCCGGGAAGCGCGCCTGCCGCGGTGAAGCTGACCGCGACCGTCACCGACAAGAGCAATCCTGCGATTTCGGTCGAAAAGACGATCGAAGCGGCGGCGGCTCCGCTTGAGGCCGAAGAAATCGACGCCGAGGTCGCATTGATGGATGCGGCCGTCAAAGGCTACGCCGAAGCCATCGCAGACGGCCAGCGCCCGAATGCGGTGACAGGCGACCTGCATGCTTTTCGCAAGGCGTACCGTGCAAGCGACGGTTCGCTCGCGTGGTCTTACGACGTAAACGATGCGGTCGCAGACGGCATTTCCCCCGTCGAGCTTCCGGGCGCATCCGAGACGGCGGGCTATCGCCTGCTCAAATCGAGCGTTCCGTCTGTGGTCAAGCATGAAAACCTGGTGGTGACGCGCCCCGCATACGACACGAAGGTCACGGTGAGCGCGCGTCTTTCGAGCGAGAAATTCGCCCGCTATGCCGAGCGCTATGCCTCCGATTCCGCATGGGGCGCGAAATTCGCGCAGCTGGCGGCCCGCGACGTGTCGGCGGAGTTCACGGTGCTCGGCACATCGGGAGCCGCCGCCCCGAAGGTGTCCGCGACGCTTTCCGTCATCGGCATGGATGCCCAGGGCGCGGCGCAGACGTGGGTCGCCGCCGATACGTATACGCTCGACAACGGCGCCACGGCGGCCGATCTGTCCGACGCCCTGTTCGCGAAGGCGGGCCTTGCGGCCGATACGGGCACCGGCCAATACGGCTGGTATCTCAACACGATAACCTCGCCCTTCGACGGGCGCGTGCTCGGTTGGAACGAGGCGACGGGCGACTACTGGCAGCTGTTCGTCAACGGCGAATACTCCCAGGTAGGCGCAGGCTCTGCGGTTCTAGAGCCGGACGATACGGTGACATGGGTCTACGGTTCGGACGGCGTGATGCCGCCCGATTCGGGCTCGGGCGACGGCGACGGGGGCGTCGTGGCGAATCCCGACGCGCCGCATCCCGATGTGGACAGCTCCTGGCCGGGATACATGGCGGGCAATGCCGCGATCGACACCCCCGAAGGGTCGGCCGGAACCGCCACGCAGCAGGCCCAGGAATCGTGGCAGGCCGATTTTTCCCAAGACGGAGGGAATCTGAGCGAGCCCATCGTCGTCGATGGAAAGATATTCGTGGCGGCGGGGTCTGCGCTGTACGCGAAAGACGCGAAGACGGGCGAGACGCTGCATGCCACGCCGCTTGCGGCGCCGATCGATTCGGTCGCGCGCATGGTGTATGCGCAGGGCATGGTCATCGTGCCTTTGTCGGGCGGCCGTCTTCAGGCGGTCGCGGCGACGGGCGAGACGGGCAAGGCGCTCGCCACCGTATGGCTGACCGAGAAGCTGCCCGCCGCGACGAACGGCTGGGGCGATGAAATCGCGCAGCAGTCGCTTACCACGCTGACGGTGGACGGCGGCGTTTTGTACTACGGCACGGCGGACGGCGATGCGCCCAACACGGGCTATCTGCTGTGCGTCGATATCGCCACCGGCGCGGTGGTCTGGAAGAACGCCTCGCCCGATGCCGGCTACTACTGGAGCGGCGCCGGCGTGGCGGGCGACTTCATCGTCATGGGCGACGACGCGGGCGATGTGAAGGCGATCGACAAGGCCGACGGCTCGGTCGTGTCGGTGCTGCATGTGTCCGACGCCTCCATCCGCTCCACCACGGTGATCGCCGACGAAGGCAGGACGGCCTACATCGTTTCGCGCGACGGCGTGCTGCACAAAGTGTCCATCGCCGCAGACGGCGCGCTTTCCGAAAGCGCGCGCGTCAAATTCGCGTCTTCGTCCACCTCGACGCCCACACTGAGCGGCGGCAAGCTGTTCGTGGGCGGGCAATCGGAGCAATACGACCAGGTGGGGCCGTATATGAAGTACCGGTACGGCTCGCTTTCGGTGATCGACGCCGAAACGCTGTCGATCGAGCGCGAGGTGGTGTCGACGACCGACGGCAAGCATATCGGCGGAGCCGACGGCAGCGGCGGCGGCGCGATGGGCGATGTGAAGTCCATGCCGCTGGTGGTGAATCAGGCGGGCGAGACCTACGTGTATTTCACCAGCAATATGAAGCCGGGCGGCGCGTATTGCTATCGTCTGGGCGACGAAGCGGCGTCTTCGCTGTACGAACCGGCGCCGGGCAAGCGCGAATACACCATGTCTTCGCTGGTGGCAGGCCCTGACGGCATGCTGTATTTCATCAACGACTCCAATACGCTGTTCGCGCTTGCGGGCG
>USEZ01000031.1 GCA_900553775.1 uncultured Slackia sp.
GTGCGCACCTTGGCGTCGTGGGGCGCGTCCTCCGCGATCCCCGCGTCGACGTAGGCGCGGTCCATGTCGGAGTCCACCTCGTCGTCGCCGCCGACGCCGCGGTGCGTGACGACCCACGCGTGGCCTGCGGCCGCGCCGTGGGCCGTCAGGTCGTCGTTGTCGACGCGCACCTTGAAGCCGCGCAGGTGCGGCGCCTTCGCGTCGTCGACGTAGGTCGTGCGCACCTCGAAGGCGTAGACGCCCGCGTCGGTGGTCGTCGCGGTGCGCACCGGCTCGTCGGGGTCGAGCCTCCATTCGCCTGCCGCCTCGTCCCACCAGTACTGCTCGAGCGTCACCTCCATGCCGGAGACGCCGCCCTCGTCGAGCTGCTTGACGCCGTCGCGGTTCGCGTCCTCGAACACCGTGTCGCCCACGAAGCCCTTCGCCGAGTCCACGAAGCCGAGCGCGATCGAGTCGCGCGGCGCGTAGCCGGACGCGCGGTCGCCGTCGACCGCGTAGTCGGGCCTGCCGCCCTCCATGGGAGGGGCGGACTCGAACGGGGCGGTCTCGTGCTCGCCGTGCAGCGTGACGGCGTCGTTGTCGCCGTCGTTGTCGAGCGGCGAGTTCGCGTGCACGTACGGCGAGGCCTTCAGGTAGCGGTCCGCCTCGCCCTCGTTGAGGTTCTGCGCCTTCACGACGTAGCTCCTGTCCGTGGGCATGAGGAACGAGAACGCCCCGTCGGCGGCCGTCACGGCCACGGCGGGATTTCCGTCGGCGTCGAGCGCGGCGTCCTCCGCCACCTCGTCGGTCGCGGGGTCGTACTCGTGCACGCTCACGCGCATGTTGGCCAGGCGCGCCTCGGGCTTCTTGCCGTCGGGACGCTGCTCGTCGAGCCAGCCGTCGATCGGCGAGGCCTCGGCCGCGCCGCCCTCGAGGACGTCGTCGCGCCACGCCAGGCCGCCGTAGCGCACGGGCATGCTCACGCCCACGTCGTAGGACATCGCGGCGGCGTCGTAGGCGGCCGCCCCGGCCTCGTCGACGGCCTTCACCTCGAACGCCTCGGTCGTGACGGAGAGCGTCGACGACCCGTCGTCGGCCGGCTTACGCTCGACGGAGAGGCCCACCGGCTCGCCCGCGTCGAGGCCCGAGCCCGTCTCGAATTTCGTCGGCGCGTAGTTGCGGTACCGATCGGGGAAGGTGTAGCGCAGGCGGTACTTCGGCACGGCCGGGGCCCCGGGGCTCTGGACCGTGCCCGTGGGGGCGAGGTTGGAGAACGCGAAGTAGCCCGAGTTGCCGTAGTAGTCGCGCTCGGTGACGTAGGTATAGGGGCCGCCCGCCGTGGCCACGATGGGGCTTCCCTGGTCGTTGAGCAGGGGCTCGCCCGTCTCGGGGTCGCACTGCACCCAGAGGCCGCCGTGCTCCTGGCCCACGCCCTCGACGAACCTCACGGCCTGGCCGTCGCGGTTGACGGGCAGGCCGAACTCGTTGAGCAGCTCCACCTTCACGCCGTCGATGCCGGGGTCGTCGGCCGCGCCGTCGTAGTCGAGGTCCTTGAGCTTGGCGCCGCTCTCGAAGCGCTCGCCCGTGTCGGGGTCGGCGCCCGCGAGCAGGCGGCGCCCGTTGGCGCTCGCGCGGTAGTCCTCGGCGCCGTTGACGGTGTCGTCGGCCAGGCCGTCCCAGTCGGCGTCGTGCCACACGTAGTCGCCGATGTAGCCGCGGCCCGAGGGCGCGTTCACGTAGGCGCCGGCCTTGCCGTTCTCTTCGACGAAGACGTTTTTACCCGCGTCGGTCTCGTCGCCTGCCTTCATCAGGAAGGTATTCCATTGCACCACGTCGGCGACATCGGCGGAAGGCGCCTCGGTATCGGCGGACGCATCGCCCACGTGCATCTCGACGTTCAAAGGCGCCCGCATCGTGCATACCAGATCGAGGCGTTCGTGAGGATGCGGCTCCACGGTTCCATTGGCCTGCGCCCAAACGGCGCGCACGCCTTTGAGCAGGCTTTCTTCCTGGTCGGGGTGCGCCGCCACATACGCTTTCATCTCGGAAAGCGGCACGAAGCCTTCCGCCTTGAGCTTGGCGGGGTCGTTATAGCGTTCGGATATCCAAAGCTGGCGCGCTTCGCCATCGGTCAGGCTACCGGTATCGGGCAGATCGGCCGCCGTGCCCGCCCTCAAAACGCCGCTGCCGTCGTAGAAAAACGGCGCCACGTAGACCGAGCTCTCTTTGTCGTCGAGCACGCGATACGACTCGCCGTTCACGCCGTCGGAGGGTGTGTGGATTCTTAAAGCTATGTCGTCGAAGCTTACCGGCCAGCCGTTCCATTGCGAATCGCGCGGAATGAGGTCGAACGGGGCTTGCGATTCGGGCAGCACTTTGTAGTCACCCTCATAGGGAAGCACGTCGTAGAGCACCGAGCGCACGTACTTACCTGTCGAATCGTTCTCTACGTACCCGTTCTTCAGGCGCGCTTCGTATTCGTACGGGGTTCCCTCGGGAACCGGCACCGCGCCGCCGTTTTTCCAATCGTAATAATCGGCCAGATCGCTCGAAGACACCTTGGACTGCTGAATCTTTTTGTTCTCGACGAACGACAGCGACGCAAGCTCGATATCGAGCATGGTCTGGTTGATGTCGTTGTCGAGGTTGGCATCGCGCGTGTCGATGATCCAGCCGATGAGCTTGTTGCCCTCCTGCCGCTCGGGCACGTAGGGTTTGAAGCGCCCGTCTTTATGGACGTAACCGATGCAGTTGAGCAGGCTCGAGCTGGTCGAAGAGCTCGAGCCCTCGCGGATCGGAGCCATCACGTCGAGCACGAGCGTCTGACCGGGCTCGAGCGTGCCGCTGAAATTCCACGCCATGTATTTGCGATTCTGCAGAAGGTTCGGGCCGAGCTGGTCTTTCTGCGCGATATCGGCGCCCAAGGCCGGATTCGGCATGAACTTCTCGTAATCGACGCCCACGGTTTTGCCGGTTTCGTCGACGACGTGATACGTCCACGAAACGGCGGCGTTATCGAGACTCGACGCATACACCTCGTTGCCGTCGTCATCGACGCCCGGGTAGGTGGCGTAGCCGTCATTCAGGGGGCTTTCGGGGTTGTTCTCGACATCCGACCACGTTTTATAGAAGAACTTGCCAGGTTCGGTCGGCATGTCTTCGATGAACGGGAACATGATCGACAAATCGGGCCTGGTGGCCGTGTCGGCCTTGTCGTCGATGCCGAGGGCGCCGAGCGCCTCGGTCGAAAGATTGGTCAGCTTCAGGCGGTATTTCATCATGCGCGACAGGCCCGTGTCGATGGCGAAGTTCTTCTGCCACGCGTAGCCTTCCTTCGGAGAGCCGTAGAAATACTGCTGGTCCATGTCGATGGCGAGGTGGGGCTGCTCGGGATTGCGGTACAAACCTGCCCGGGCGCGCTCGGTCGAGGCGAACTTCGTATCGTCGTAGCGCGGGCTCGCCGTTGCGAAATGGTTCATATGCATCGGCGAGACCTGCTCGTCGGTCGTGGTCGAGATGGAAGCGCCCGCCGCATACGCGCGCACCGATTCGGGCATCGACGTGCCGTTGACGGTTTCGAGGTTGCCCGCGGCGTCATACACCGGATCGCCGTTTTCGTCGCGCTGCACCTCCCAGCCGATATTCTCCCTTTCGGGGTCGATGTCGTCGGGCTCCTGCGAACCGAGCGTTTCGGGACGCGCCGCATCGTCGGGAACCGCATCGACCGCCATGCGGAAGCCCTGCGGCACAGGATAGATCCGCGCGAACGAGTCGTCGGCAAGCGCCTCTTTGCCCTGCTTTCGTGCAGCCGCGTCGATATCCTGGGCCTTCACGACCCAGCGAAGCTGCCTGATAACGTTATCTTCGCCGACGGCCTGCTTGATCTCGGCTTCGTCAATCGTGTAGTTGACCTTGTCGGAAACGGCATAGCCGTCTCGGTTGCCCAGCATGACCCACTCGCCTTGCGCATCGCGGTCGGCCTTCATGCCGGGAAGGGTATATGCGGCATCGCCTTGGTAGGCCCCGTTGTCGGCTGCCGTATCTTCGGGAACCACGCGAGCGAGCACGTACACGCGCAGGTGGTCTTCGATCTCTTTGAGATACGTCGCCTCTTCGGCGGAAACCCCGCCGTCGGAAGCGTCGATCCCTTGCGCGACGCCGTCGGCGCCTGCGATCTCCCACACGCCCACATCGATGGATTTGAAGTTGTGCCTCATCAGCTTGCCCTCGTTGGGCGCATCGCCCGACAGGCCCTTCAGGGTGCCGCGCAGCGGAATCTGCCAGTCCACCATGAAGGAGTTGACCGATCCGCCGTCGTTGGTGGCCTGGTCGAGCAGCACGCCGTATTCGCCGTTGATGTACGGGTCGTCGGCGACGTCGGCGCCCAGGTCGGGATTGCCCACCAGCGAGCGCAACTCGAGCGTGTCGATACGCGCCGTGGCATCGGGATAGGCCACGGCGAAGCGGCCTGCCGCCGCGAACGCGTAGCGGTCGCTCAGATCGCCGTCGCCGTCGTGATCGACCTCGGCGGCGGTCGGCGTGGCCGCGCCGTCTTCGGCAAGCTCGACGAAATCGAAGGTCTCGTCGTCTTGGGCGGCGAACGACTCGTCGAATATCGTCGGGGGATCGCCGTGCTCGTTGCGGTCGAGCGCCGGCTTGGTCTCGACTTTCACCGACCCGTCGGAAGCGACGAAGCGATGATCCCACGCCTCGTCCCACGAACCGTCGACCTTGATCCACGAACCGTCGGCGCCTTCGATGCCCATATATGCGCGCGCCTCTTCGACGGCTTGCTGTTTGAACGCCCTATCCAGATCGGCGGCGGTCGTCTCCTGTCCGAGCGGAGAGGCATCCTCCTCGCCCACCGTGTTGTCGATACGCGTCTTCATCTTGAGCGTCAACGCGTAGCCCGATCCGAAATAGCCGTCGATATGCACGCCCGAACGAGCCGCATCGATGAGCGAATCGTAGCGCGCGAACTCGTCGTCGGTTTCATCCGACGGCGCGGCGATGTCGATGATGAACGTCTCGCCGTCGTGGTCTTTCGGCTTGGACGTATCCGATGCAGGCGGCGTCTGGTTCGGGTCGCCGGCGTCGGGCTTGGCATAGTCGGGGTCGGTGAAGTCGTCGGCTCCCCAGTCGGGGGCCTTTTCGATATGCACGAACCAGCCTTCGTCGTGAAGCTGCTTGGGCGTGATGACGCGCGGCTCCTGCATATCGGGAGTCAGGTATTCGAAATAGAACGATTCGCTTTCGAAATAGTTCCGGTCGGTCAGCGCCGTCTCGTCGTAGAAGGTCACGTTGCGCGGCAGATCGACCACGAAACGCAGCTGCGCATGATTCAGCGCACCCTTATGGGCGCGGTCGTCTTCCGACGCAGGCTTGTTTTCCACCTTCACGCTGTACCAAGGGGCATCGCCGTACTGCAGCGGCTCGCCGAAATCGGGGGCATCCTGCTGAGGGGCCGTGGCACCGGTTCGGTCGATGTACTCCCCTGCCGCGGCGTCTTCGCCCTCATAGAACACGCCGTCGCCTGCGGCCGGACGCCCGGTCGCGAAACGGTCGGTTTCGGGGTCGAACTCGACGGCATGCGATGCCACCAAACGCGGCTGCGCCGCACGCAGCTTCAGCGTGGAGAACACGCCCGCGTCCGCGCGCTCGTCGGGCACGCCCGTCTCTTTGCGGGCGAACGCGTCGGCGCACACGCCGTCGGCATCGGCGTCGAGCGCATGCAGAAGCGTCGCATCGGCGCCGTGCGAAGAAACGGCCAAGTCGGCCAGGGGCAAAGGCGCGCGGAACGCGTAGTCTTCCACGCTCGCGCCGTCGCTTGCGTCTTCTTCCGTATAGCCGTATTGGAATCCGGGCAACGTATTGGTGGGTGCCTTGAGCACCGTATCCTGCCCGTCGTCGATCGCATCGGCGGGAATAAGACCGAAAACCGCGCCGTTCTTGTCTTTTGCCTGGTAAGCATCGAGGCGATAATCGGCGTTCGCGTAGCCGAGCGAAACGCCCGGACCGCCCACGGTATACGGATTGCCGCCGCCCGATTCGACCGCCTTGATGTCGTCGTCGGTCAGGAAGCGATAGCCCCCCATCTTCGAGGACACATAGGTAGAAACGTTCTCGTAGGAGCGCATGGTTTCAGCGTGCTGCGCATCGAAGCGCGGCGGCGCCACCGTGCACAGATTCACCTTGAACGTGCTCATGCCTCCCGAAGGAATGCGCGCCTCCGCATTGCCGTTGACGATGGCTCCCTGTGCCCCGTCGGTGTCGTCGGCCTTCGCGACGAAGCGCACGACATAGCGCGACACGGGCTCGCCCGAACCGTCGGATGCGGCGAAGGTCTGGTACGACACGAACGCGTCGAAGAGCTTCTGATACTCCGCGTCGTTGCCGGAAAGCGCGCTTTTATCGGCGCGGTAATCGTCGGCCGTTGCCGTGGAAACCGACCAATCCTCGGCAGCGAGCGGATACTCCTTGCCGTCGGTCGGATACGGCTTGCCGTCGCGGCTGACCACCGCGATGCCTTCGGGAATGACCGATGTCACCACGGGCAGCGTCAGATCGCCCATGGAGCCGCCGTCGGTGGCGTAATTGTGCACGTTGCGCGGATACACGGATTTCGAGTAATTCGAATAGTCTTTGCCCAGGGTGTCGAGCCAGTAGCGATTTTCCACGTGCATATTCAGCTGCACGCGCTCCATCTCGGTATTCAGATAGTATGCATCGCCGTCGCCCGTCACGCCGTCGTCGCCGACGGTGTTCCACACGCGCACGAGCGGCTGGCGCTGCTTGGCCGCACCGCCCGTGGCGGCCCAAATGCGCGTGCCGTCTTTATCGGCCGCGAAAAGCTTGACGCCGGCCGCGGCGAAGTCGTCTTCGACGGCCGTGCCGAGCGGCGCATCGGGCGTTACCGCGACGCTGTGGTTCTGCACGGTCTGGCCGCCCGCAAACGGCATATTGGGAGAGCCGTAGCTCAGATCCCAGCGGCCGCGCGTGTTGGGATAGCCCCAGTCGCTGAAGGCCTTTATCGCCCATTGGTAATCCATGCCGAGCACCTGAAGGTCGTGCTCGGACGAATCGGCATTGCGGCCTTCGAAGTGATCGATGTCGAGCACGTGGTAATACGAGCTTGCAGGGCTCGCTTTTCCGGACGACTCGTCGTCCCACGGAGCCACGAGCAGACGGTCGTACCAGGCGCCGTTTTCGTTGTTCGCGAACACGTGGCTCGGAATTTCCACGTCGATCTTATAGCCGCCGTCGGCATAGGCGTCGGCATCGGAAGCGTCGGCCTCCGTCGAATCGACGGCGCGGCCGAACCATTTGCCCAAATCGTGCTTGACCGTGATTTTGAGGACCCACGGCTGCGAGCTTTCCGTGTAGCCTGTGCTTTCGCCGTCGGCGCTTTCCGCCTTCTTCGATTCGTACACCGCGTTATCCGAAGGCGCCGCGGAATAGTCCTGCGTGCCGTCGGCGAGCACGTTGCCGACATAGTAGCTGGCAGGGTCTTGCGAATCGCTCGGCGCGTCGTAGCCGCGATAGTCGCCATAAGGCGTCTGCAGCACTTCCACGGTATAGGCGTCGGCGGGAATGTCGACGAAGGCGTCGGTCAGCGCGGCGTCTTGCGCGTAATCGCCGTTCCAGCCCTTCTTCTCAAGCACGCGGGCCTTCACGTCGAGCACCGACGGATCGAGCGGGCCCTCCTTGTCGGGCAAGGCGGCGCCGTCGACGAAATCGGGCTCCACGCCGCGCGGCATCACGTAGACCATCTCCACGCCATCGAGCGTGCGGTCGCCGTAATTGAGCGCCTGCAAACGCGTCGTGAAGTCTTGGTTGTATTGCAGCATGGAATCGTAGCGGTTGAACACGATTCCCTTCGCGTCGTAGATGTTGTCGTATTCGCCGATTTCATCTTCGTCGGATTGGATATACGCCTCATGCGGATCGCGCACGATATCGGAATTGCCGCCGCTTCGGTAGGCGCGCTCCTCTTTGTAGCTTTGCGTGTCGCCGGGTTCGAGAGAGCTCGCCGAGGCAAGCCAGGCGCTGCGCAGATGCAGGCGCGTCTGGCTCCATACCAAAGGCGTGGCGATGCCCCCGTTGCCTTCGAGGGTCGTGCGGGGATCGGTCACGAACTCATGGAAGTCTCTGTTGTATTCGCCGTCTTGCTTCAGATTTTCCGTCTCCTGCTTGAGGTCGCCCTCTTGATCTTCGTTCGGCGTGAGAAGCCACGTATCCGCGGGAAGCGCATCCATGAAATCGGCGCCGTCGGACACGCGCGGCGTGTAGCGCGTCTTCTGGGCGGCGCGTTCAGTTTTCATGTCGGCGTCGAGGAACACGTCGTTGTTGCCCGATTCGCCTTCCGTTTCGTCCATCTCTCCGTTGACCGAAGACCCGGGAATATAGGCATAGGACGCATCGAAGGCTTCCCATCGGTCGGACTGCGCGGGCTTGTCGCCCGAAAACGCCGCTTCGTGCATCAAGGCGTCCATGTCCATGAGCTTCGAGGCGGTTCCGACCTCCCTCACGTCATCGGATTCGGAAATGCCGAAATCGGGGCCGAGTCCGTTGACGTTGTGCTCGGAGCTGTATCTGAATTCGGAGTAGTATTCGCCGACGCGCGGGAAAAACGCAGGAGAGCGGTCGGTATCGGTTGCCAGGTCGCGGTCTTGGTCGAGCGACACGCGCGCAAGCCCGTCCGTTTTCGCCTTCACCGCGAACGAAACCTCGATCCGGTCGCCGATTTCCATGCGCACGGGCGTGCCGTCGGCGCGCTCGTAGGCGATGCGGTACAGACCGAACGTCGTCTCGTTGCTGACGCCCTGCGCGCGCGGGTCGAGGTCGTCGAACGGCTTGCCGGCCTCGAGCCTGAAATCGGCGGCACGCGCCTTCGATTTCGCGTAGGTCATCGACCCGCCGTAGTCGGGCGCGGCGCCACTTGCCGCATCCACCTTTTCCACGGTCAGCGAAGCGCCCGCCGTTCGCTCGGCAAGCACCTCGTTTCCGTCTCTGTCGACCCACGAGATATGCAGCATATCGGACGTGAGCGACGAAGGATCGGCTCCGGTCATTTCCAGATATGAGGAAGGGATGCGCTCGTAGATCGTGGGATTGTACAGCTCGCCTTCCAGGTCGGGAGCGCTGGAATTCGTGCCGCGCGGCATGTTGACGAGCGAGTCTTTGTAATAGAACGTCTCGCCCGGAATATAGGCGGTTTTCTGAAGCGCGTCGGGGTTATAGGGCGCGCGAGCCTGCTCTTCGGTCTGGAACGTCTGCGTTTGGAACTGCATCACGGGAACGCGGCGCCACACGTTCAGCGGCGCTTCGGCGTATTCGCTCGCCTTGGTGAGCGTGGTTCCGTGCTCGACCCGCGGGTCTTCGGCCGCCTCTTCGGGCTGTGCGCCGGGGTCGACCATCATGCCTTCATCGACACCCGCGTCGGGATCGAAGCCCATGCCGGGATCCACGCCGGCGCCCGGATCGACCATCATATCGCCGTCGAGGCCGGCATCGCCTTCGGAGGCGGCCTCGACGGCGCCGTCGTCGAAGGAAGATTCGGCGGCAGCAACGGCGATGCCGTCGTCGATTCCCGCATCGGGATCGAAGCCCATGTCGGGGTCGATTCCGTCATGCGGGTCGACCGCCATGCCGTCGTCGACGCCCTCTTCGAAATCGGGCGTTTCAAGCACGGCGGGAGCCGTCACGAAATCGAGGATATTCTTCTCATGGTGGTAGTGGACAAAGCCCCAATCCACCTTCACGCCACCGAAGCAGTCGTCCTGCTCGATATTGCCCGTCGAGGGGCGCGCATCGGAGAAACGGCCCACGCCGACAAGCGCCACGTCTTCGAACGCGTAGGGCGTGACGCCGTCGGAGGTCGCAGGCACGTCGAAATACGTCCAGCGCACCTGGGTGACGTTCTTGAAGATATTGACGTGTTCGCCGGCCGCGGGCTCGGCGTCGGACGCGCTCTTTTCGCCTTCCTCATCGGCCGCATCTGCCTGAGGCTCGTCAGCGGCGGGCGCGCCGGCTCCGTCTTCGACGTTTTGGCCATCGGCCTCGGGTTCGGAAGGCACGCCGTAACGGGCCGCAAGGTCGGCCTCGCTCACCCACGCGCCCCCATCGGGCAGCGATTCGTCGAAGTATTCCACCAAGATGGGCAGGCGCTCATGGTTCGTCGGCATATCGGCCGGATAGCGCACGTCCACATCGACGCCGTTTTCCTGCAGCACCTCCGTCCGCGACGCCGCGATCTTCGGTGATTCGGTCAGCTCGAACGAGCGGTATTCCACGCCCTGGCCCGTCGTCTTGTCTTCGACGGTTTTCATGAAGCTCGTCGTTACCGTGACGGCGCCGGCATGGCTCGTTTCGTTGGTGATGTTCGACACGGTCAGCTGCGCCGGGCTTCCGTCGTTGTCTTGCAGATAGTGATCGGGGTCGGTCAGCGACGGCTCGGTGAAGGCCCCTTCGATTTCAATGACGCCCCGGCCTTCGTCGTATTCATGCTTGTGGAACACGTTCGACGCATACGAAATGGCGCCGAAGCGGCCGTCGGTTTCGGACGGTTCGACGATCGCCGCATTGCCGCGGCTGTAAGCCACCATGGTGGCGCTTTGCCCCGCGATGCTTCCGCCGTCGTCGAACGTCGCATATACGGCATCGGTTCCGCTGTCGCCGACGTCGTATTGCGCATAGCCGTGCATCGGGGCGCACGTCGCGATGAAGCGCGCCTGATAGGCTTTGCCCGCATAGGCGGGGTCGTCGGCGGTGCCGTTCCAGGCCGCATTGTCGGATGCGTCGTACACGGCGCCATCATGGCCCGCCGCCTTGTCGGTCATCTGGGTGATCACCCGTATCGTAAGCGACGTGCCGTACGGGATCTCGGTGCCGGCGGAACCTACCGACAACACCAGATTGCGGTTGTAGCCGAACGATTCCTCCCCGTCGACGGCGGGTTCGCCCGTCTGAGCGTCGATGCGCGAGTAATTGCGCGCAGGGTCGCATGCGATAGACGAATTCGGCACGCCGTCTTTGTCGGCGTCGCCCTCTTCGACCAGGCGCGCCGTGATCGACTCGTTCGGAATGCCCGTCGTGTTCTCGATGATTTCCCAGCCGACGATGCGCTGGGCTTCGGTCACCGCGAAGCGGGCATCCACCTTCTGCAGCGGCAGCTGCTTGCCGCCGTAAGATTGCGCCGAGCCGATGCCGAGCGTGTATTCCACGTAGTCGCCCGCGAACAAGGCGCCGTTGGCGATATCGTTGCCTTTGCCGGCATACGGCGCGACGCTCGACGGATCGGACATGCTGTTCGAATGGGGATCGACAGGTGCTTCGGCCGCAGACTCGTCGGCGGCGCTATCGCCGCTGCCGCCTGCAGCCGCATCCTCGGATTCATCCGCACCCGATTCAAGCGTCTCGCCATGCGATCCATCGAAAGCAGGGGCGTCCGTATCGGCCACGGAATCGGGCAGCGCGCCATCGGATGCGCCGTCGCTGCCGCCTTCGGGCGCAGGCACGTCTTGTTCTTCGGCGGGAGCGGGATCGTCCATGTCGCCCAGGTCGTACGCGAACACTTCCTGCTCGGAGCCGTTGAGCTCGACCGTCTTGCCGCGGTCGTACGACACGTTCATCTGCGAACGCAAGTTCGACATGAAGACGCGGTTCTCGCGCACGACGCCGGCATCGTCGTGATACGTGGCATGGTTCGGGTCGATCGACTCGATATTGGAAGCGGTCAAATACTGCTCGACTTCTTCATTCTGGCCGTAGCCGTTCGCGTGTTTGCCGAACGTCGGCGTGGACGTTTCGTTCCAGGCGGCATCGGCCGCGAAATCGGCCGACGTGCGGTCGACGAACACGCCGTCGTAGCGAAACGCCGGACCCTCCTTCCGCCTGTCGGCAGCCAGATACTGGCCGCCGTCGAGCGTGGTCGCATCGTCATCGTAAGACGGATGGGCCGCCTTGAAATCGAGCGCGATGCTGTCTACATACGCCTTCGTATATTGCGTGTCTTCGGACGTGCCGCGCAGAGAATCGAGCGTATTGGTTTTGCTCGTCATGACATAGGTTTCCAGGACCGAAGGGTCGAGACGCAGCGCACCTTCGACGTCGAGCACGTATTCGCCGTTGCCGCCCGGCTTCAAAAGGCCCTTGTCGGCAAGGTCCTGCAATCCGTACACAAGGCTCTTGCCCTGAGCATCCAGCGTCACCGAATCGACCTTGAACCAATTGCCATAGGCCGCATTCCCCTTGATGTCCACGAATTCCGCGGGAAGGTAGACGTGCTGCATGCGGAACCACGTGCCGTCGCCGGTGTTATGGTATTCCTCGGTCTTAAGCGTCGCGCGCGTGATGCGCGCAGAACGGCGGTCTCCTGCATTCTCGTCTTTTTTATTCCAGAAATACACTTCGTGATCGACCACGGAAGGCGTGTTGTTGTCGTCTTGATAGTCGAACACGTTTCGGTCGGCCGTCGATCCGTCGGTGCCCGTGATGCGGTATCCCGCCGAGAACGGAATCAGATACCCCAGGTAATACGCCTGGTCGGAAGGCGTGAAGCGATATCCGTCGGTATGGATCGCGGTCGAAGCCACGGGTTTGTCGGGGTGGGCGCTGCGGTATCCGTGAGCCGTCACGGTGTTCATCGCGTCGTCTTCATCGCTTGTCGTCTGTCCTTTGTAGACATACGGACGGCCGAACACGTACAGGTCGCGGTCGTCGATCGTGCCCGAACGCTGGGCTTCGTAGGTCTTGCCCGTTTCGGCCGCATAATCGCCGTCGCCCGTATACGCGGAAAGCTCGATGCGGTAGTTCTTCACGAATTCGTTCTGGCCGAGGGCGATATGCAATGCGTTCACGCCGGGCGCCGCCGTCTCGGGCGCCGGGTCTTCGCCGGGCACGTCGAACGCGATGAACACGTTGCCCGCCGCATCGGTATAGGCGGAAAGCTGGTCTTTCGTGAACGTGAGCGTGCGCGTCGCGCCGGCAGGCGGCATGCTCGCCGCATCGAGGCCTGCCGCCGCCGCGAGCGCCGTCTGGTTCGAGGCGGCCGTCTGCGTTTCGAACGTGATGGATTCAAGATGGTCGAGAATGCCCGCGTCGCCGGCGAGCAGTTCCATGCCGGTGGTCAAAAAGCCGTAATAGCCGTGCGTCTGCTCAGGGCCGCATACCGGCAGCTTGTCGGTCAAGACCACCTTATCGGCGAACGACACGTTGCCCGTCCAGTTGTCGGGCGAACGGTCGTCGATGCCGTTGTAGGCATAGACGCTCGGATGGTTATAGCCGCTTTTAAGCGTCACATGGGAGCGGGCGAAGCTCACGTCGAAACGGTAGTCGCCGCCCATCACGGCATGCTCGTCGCCGTCGGCTCCGTACTCCAGCACGCCTTTGGTGCCCTTCAGCACGAAGTTGCCGTCGAAAATGATATCAACATCGGCATGCGAAGAGATATGGCCCTCGATGTGATCGTTGCGATCGTTCGTGTAATAGCTGGCGTAATCCCTGTACGACCAGGAAGAATACTCCGCAGCACTTCCCTGCTTGGCGGCCGTGAAGCGGTTTGCGGCCGCGCGGATATGACGGCCGTCGCCCTGCTCGCCGCCTATCGACAACGACGCCTGCACCGTCTGCTTCGCCGCGTCTTCGGCACGGTCGTCTTCTTTATAGAAACGGCCCGCCACCTCGATCGCGGCGTTCGCGGCATCGGTCGCGCGGTACTCGGTGCCGAAATCGGGACCGGCGGCCTGCGTGCGCGCATCGTCGGCATACTGGTTTTCATTGATATCGAGCGTGTAGACGATGCGTTCGGCCACGGGCGTGCCGTATACGCCGTTCACGAAGTCGTCTTGCGCGTAGTCGCTCAGCGCGTCGCGGTGGTAGAACGCCTTATCGTCGCTGAAATCGGGCTCGAACGTCGCTGCGTCCGCGCCCGTCGATTGAGCGGGCTTCAGCAGGTTCACGCGGAAAAACGGCGTGCCGTTCGCGTCGGTTTCGACCGCGTTGTCCGTATCGGCCCATGACGACGCATCGCTTTTCCAGCTTGTTCCGTCGCTATAGAACACCTCGATGCTCTTCAGGTTGTCCACCGCGTCGGGATGCACCTTGATGTAGTAGGCATCGAAATAGTCTTTCGGCAGATTCTGCGTCAACGTCAGCTCGGCGGCGGTGTTGTAGGTTTTCGCGGAAAGGCGCGTGGCATACGGGATGTCCTTCTTTTCGCCCATATCCTGCGTATCCCAATGATCGGAAGTCGCATCAGGGCGCTCGTTCCAGGCGTTGGTGAACTGGCGGAAGTCCACCAAATACGAGCCCATGGCCTTGTATCCCAGTTCGAGCGTCTTGTCGATGTCGCCGTCGAGCCTATGGTCGTGCTCGCTTGTGGCCGCAAGCTGCGAGAAACGCGCCGCATCTCCCTCTTCCACGAATCCTGCGCGCGCCGACACGTCGAACGACATCTTGCTCATATAGAACAGCGCCGAATCGACCGTGGAAGCCGACCACGGATCTTCTGCGGACGCAACCGCAAGCATATCGAAAGGCAACATGGAGATGGCGCCGCCCTGCGGGCGCACGCCGCCGAAATGGTTCACCGCTTCCACGTTCATCGTGCGCGTCGTGTCGAACGCGGCATCGGCGAATCCTTCGAGCAGCACCGTGGTGCCGTCGGCCTGCGTGCCCGACGGCATGCCTTTCCAGGAATGCAGCACCGCTTTGGAAACGTTTTCTATTCCGGCGTCGCTCAACGCCTTTTCGGGAATGCGGATATCGCCCTTGTCGTCAGGCAGGTAGATCGAGCCGCCCCCTTCGAGCCCCGAGCCGTCGGCCGTAGGAGTCAACCCCAGCGCAGGCGCATTCGGGGCGTCGGCGTCGTAGAAGTGCAGCTCGCCTTTTTCGGGAAACGCCGCGAGAAACTGAGCGCTGAGAACCATGCCCGTGACATGGAAGCCCGTCCAGGCATCGGCGG
>USEZ01000032.1 GCA_900553775.1 uncultured Slackia sp.
TCCGCGGGAGGAAGGGTCGTCGCGCTCGCGCGGGGCGCTTCGCGCATTTCCGGGGGCCTGTGGCCCCGGAGGAATAACGAGTGCTTTTGCGATGCATGTCGAAAGGTCTTTCCTACACCTGTGAAGCCTCTTCTGATCGATGCGCAGACGGGGCGAAGGCCCAAGGTCGAGAGGGCGATCGCTCCTCGGTTTTCATTGAAACGCTCATGGAGAAATCATCCGCTTGGCGGATGATTTTATTTTTTGGAAACCACTCTATCAAAGTGGAGTAAAATAGTAGAGTACGGTAATGAAAGTGGGTGGGATATGAGCAGCCTGCGTACGCCGGAGGTTGAAAGCCTTCTCGAGGTTCTGTCGGCTATGACGGATAAAGACGAGCTCTACGCATTGTTCGAAGACCTGTTCACCATTCGCGAGATAAAAGAGACGTCGCAGCGTCTTTCCGTTGCGCGTCTTCTCGATGCGGGAAATCCCTATACCGCCATCGCGGAGGCGACGGGCGCTTCGGCCACGACGATCGCCCGTGTGTCGAAGGCTTTGAATTATGGCAGCGGCGGCTATCGGCATGCGCTCGATGTGCTCGCCGACAGCGAATGATGAAGATGCATATGCTCAGATGAAGGCTCCGATACGGAGCCTTTTCTTTTGTCCGGGACCTGTTTCGACAGAAGGGGCGAAAGGAGGGAAATCGGCCGTTTCGGGCGCGCGGCGTCACGGCGCTTCCCGTAAAACGAGAGCGCCCGACCTTGCGGGATGGGCGGGGGCCATGCGGCGCGGCTTACCGCGTGCGCACAGGCGAGGCGCCTTGGGCCGCGAGGGTCGCCTGCGGCGCTTCGCGGAGCGCCCCGACGGTTTTGCGACGGTCGTCGGATGCCTCTGTTGTTTGCCGAGCGGTTTGCGCGCCGAAACGACTTCGGGTAACCTTTGCAGGGCATATCGCGCCCATGAGGCCATACGGGCGGACGGGTCTTGTCCGCCGGCCGGCAGGCGCGTTGTTCGAGGGAGGGATTTTCATGGCGAAGCAGCTGCCATCTATCGACGCGTGGCTCGAAGAAGCGAAGCGGGATGCACAGGCCGGCAATGTCGGCATGTATCTTACGCATAACGGAGTTGTTCGCATTACGCCGAAAAAGCAGGTCAGAGCGGCTTCTTCCGAAGAGGCGATCGAGGCTGCGAAGCTCGGTTCGGTCGACGCGGTCGATTTTTCCTACGATGCCGAAGGGCTTGCGCGCGCCGTCGAAGATGCAAAAACATGGCCCGGCGTGTATTACGTGCGCGTTTGGCTGAACGAAGGAAGGCTTTCCGTGGGCGATTCCCTCATGTATGTCTTGATCGGAGCGGATATTCGTCCCCATGCCGTCGACGCGCTCCAAAAGCTTGTCGGCCGCATCAAAAACGAGCTTGTCGTCGAACGGGAAATCTACGCCGAATAAAAGGTTCGGTTCGTTCTGCCGGGCGTTTCGTCCGATATTTCATAGGCGCTTCCGAAAACAACAATGCCGTGAAGTCGTTTTTCGCGCGGCATATCGAGAGCCGCGCCGACGGGCGCATCGAAGGATATCGCGCATTGCATCGAAGGATGCGATGTGCGACATGGCGAAAGGTGCTTGCGACGTTTTCGAGATGCGCGATAGGGAAGGGGGAACCGATGCGCATGGTGCACAGGCCGAGTCCTGCCGTGTCGTTCGTCGGCCGTCATAATTCGGGGAAGACGACCCTGCTCGTCAAGGTCATCGCCGAGCTGGTGTCGCGAGGTTTGAACATAGGCACGGTGAAGCATCACGGGCACCCCGATTTCGATATCGACTATCCGGGCAAAGATTCCTTCCGCCATCGCGAGGCGGGATCGTGCGATACGGTGATCGTTTCGCCGACCCGCATGGCGCGCGTGACGGCTCTGGAGCAGGAGCCCTCCTGCGCCGAGGTGGTCGCCTCGATGCCCGACCACGACTTGGTGATCGTGGAGGGGTATCGCCAAAGCGGCCTTCCTGTGATCGAGGTGATTCGATGGGCCAATGAGCGCGACCGCGCCGCGGCCCGGGAATTCTGCGAGACGGGAAGCGTGCGCGGCGCCGTTCCCTGCGCGGTCGTGACCGACGTCGACGCCGTCGCGCAGGCTGCGCTGGCGGGCGGCATGCGGGCGTTTTCGCTCGACGATGTGAAGGGGATAGCCGATTATCTGGCGGAGACGTTCGCCCGTCCTTTCGTGACGGTGGCCGTCCAGGCAGGCGGCGAATCGCGCCGCATGGGGCAGAGCAAGGCCACGGTTCCGTTTCTCGGCGCGCCGCTGCTTGCCCGCGTCGTCTCGCGGGTTGCTCCCGCGGCAGACGAGCTGATCGTCACCACGAACGAACCCGACCGCCTCGGCTTTCTCGACGAGCTCGACCTGGATTGCCCCGTGCGCCTGGTGACCGATTCCTACAGCGAGCGCGGAGCGCTCAAGGGCATGGCCACGGCGTTCGAGGCGGCCCGCGGCCCCATCGTTGCCGTGGTGGCGTGCGACATGGTGTTCGCGTCGGCTCCTTTGATCGCGGAGGAAGCGCACATGCTTCATGAAGGCCGCTTCGACGCGGTGGTGCCGTGCAACAAGTTCGGCTACGAGCCGTTCCATGCGGTCTATCGCAAGGAGCCGTGTCTTGCGGCGGCCCATGCCGCCATCGAGCGGGGCGAGGTGCGCGCCCGCGATTTCTTCGACAGCATCGATCTGGGCCTTTTCCAACGTGACGATTTGAGGCGCGCGGTTCCCGAAGGCGGCTGCTTCATCAATGCGAACACTCCCGACGAGCTTTCCCGCATCGAGAGGTCCATCGAGGAGGACGGGGATAGGGGAATCGCATGCCGTCGGTAATGGATATGGTCGAAATCATGGAGCGTCTCGAAAGCAAGGCGCTCCATATCGATCCGCCGCATTGCGTGCGGGTGCGCAATAGGAACGCGTCGTGCTCGCGCTGCGTGGACGTATGTCCGTCGGGCGCGATCGCGCTTCAGGGCAATACGCTCGAAATCGACGCGCAGCGCTGCATGGGCTGCGGAGCCTGTGCGACGACATGCCCGACGAGCGCGATTCGTTTCCGCGACCCCGACGATGCCGCCGTGGCCGAAGCCTTCGACCGGTCGGCGCGCGTTCTCGACGGAGACGCCGTGGTCGTGTGCGCCCGCGTGTCCGCCAAGCATAAGGCGGACGTGGACGCCGTGGCGGCCGTGCCGTGCGTCTCGCGCATCGGCGTGGAGACGCTCGTAGGCGCCTGCGCGCGCGGTGCTTCGTCGGTGACGGCGGTCGACGGCGTGTGCGCCACGTGCAAATACCGCCATGCGGCGGCTTCTTTCGACGACACGGTGCGTCAGGCGAACGAGCTTTTATCCTTGTGGGGAAGCGACGCGCGCATCGTGCGCTCCCAGGATGTGCCCGAAGCCGCGCGTGCGCAGAGCGCCGCGCAGGCTACGGGCGGCGTTTCCCGCAGAGGATTTTTCTCCGCCGCGAAAACGTCGGTGAAAGACGTGGCCGCCGAGGCGGTCGCCGTGACGGTGGAAAGCGAGCTTGGCATCAAGCGCGACGAGAAGAGCTTGCGCGCGATGCTCAAGGTGGATGCTTCCGGAACGATGCCGCATGTCGCGGCTTATGCCCACGATGCCCTGATGGAGGATTTGTACGAGCTGGGGGAGCCGGCCGAAGGGGCAATCGTCGCGACGACGCTGTGGGGGGATGTGCGCATCGACGAATCGGCATGCGCGATGTGCGGCATGTGCGCGACGTTCTGCCCGACGGGCGCGTTGAGGAAAGTGCTCGTCGAGGGCGAGAAGCGCCCCGTGCTCGAGAGCTTGGAATTTCGCCTGGCGGATTGCGTGCAGTGCCGCCTATGCGAAGACGCCTGCATCCATAAGGCGCTGCGGGTGGGAAGCGACGTGGCGTGCGAGCGCATCCTCGAATTCGAGCCGCGCGTGTTTCGGGGCGAGAAGAAAAAGGCGAGGGGGTTGCTTTTCGGCGGAAGGCGATAGCGTATCGCGCCGCGCGCGGCCTGCGCGTCAGGCCTCGATGCGCGCCGCGATGTCGGCGAGCCGCTCCCGCGCATAGCGCGCGACGTCTTCTTGCAGCTCGTCGTAGGCTTCGAGCAGCGCCTTGCCGTCGTCGGTCAGCGTGGATCCGTGCGCGCCGTTTCGTTCGAGCAGCTGGATGCGAAACGTCTCCTCGGTATGCTTCACGATTCGCCATGCCTTGCTGTAGGCCATGCCGAGCTCTTTGGCAGCTTTGTTCAGCGAGCCGGTTTCCTCGACTCCGCGGCACAGCTGGGCTACGCCGCGTCCGAAGACCGCATCGTGGTGCTCGGACGATGCCTCCAAGCTGAGTTTGATGCGAGGTGAGATGTCGGCGAAGTGCATGATTGCTCCTGAAATCGTCGGTGGCCGCAGAACCATTCGATTGTAGGGCAACGGCCGGCGATTTCCTACGCTCGGCAGGCATTTGGTGCTTGACATCGAATTTATTCTCGTACAAGAATAAATTTACGAAAATGCGGCGGCGAAAGGGGGCCGTCCGCATGGCGAAGCGGCATGGTGCGTGCCGGGGAGGGGTATGGATATGGCGATGAGAAAAACGATGGCGGCCGTTGCGGCATGCGCGCTTGCAGGCGTCATGGCCGTCGCGGCGATGCTTGCGGGCTGTGCGACGCAGACGCAGGAATCCGCCGGAAATGAGGAACTCCAGGCGCAGGGCGGCTCGGTGGAGCTGCAGATCTTCGCGGCCAATTCGCTGTCGAAGGCGCTCGACGAAGTGCAGGCCCTCTATACCGAGGCGCATCCCGACGTCACGTTCGCCGACACGCAGTACAAGGCATCGGGCGAGCTGGTCGAAATGCTCAAAGCGGGCTCTTCGGCCGACATCTTCATCTCCGCATCCGGAGCGAAGATGGACGATGCGGCCGCAGCGGGCCTGGTCGACGAGGCGTCGCGCTTCGACATGTTCACGAACGACCTGGTCATGGTGACGGGCGAGAACAACGCCGCCATTCCCGAAGGCTTGACGCTCGAACAGGCCGTTTCGGGCGACTACACCATCTGCGTGGGCGACGAATCGGTGCCTGCGGGCAACTACGCATGCCAGGCGCTCGCATCGGCGGGAGCGTATTCCGACGCTTCCGGCAAAGGCGGCACGTTCGAGGGCTCCATCGCCGACAAGGTGGTGCTGGATACATCGGTGGGCAACGTGTGCAAGCACGCCGAATCGGGCGATGTGGACATCGCGTTCGTGTACAGCTCGGACGTGTATCGCTTCGGCGGCGTGAAGGTGCTTTCCACGGTTCCTGCCGAGACGCACAAAGACATCGTCTACCCCGCGGCGTTGACGGCCGACGATGCCAACGCCCAGGCGGCGCAGGCATTCCTCGATTGGGCGGCAAACGACCCCGCCGCGCTCGCCGTATGGCAGAAGTGGGGTTTCGAACTTGCGTAGCCGCATAGCGACATGGGCGTTCGCGTTTCTTCTGGGCATCGCTTCGGCGATGCCCGTTTCGGCATATGCGTCGCAAGATTTTCCATCCGGGCGGGCGTCGTCGTTTTTCGCCGACGCGGCGGCCGAAGCGGGTGCGGGGCTTGCCTGCGCGCCGGTGGATGCCGGCTCTATCGAAATCGACGGGGAGGGCGAAGACGCCGTGGCGCAGGCCGCGCCGCTCGATATCGCGCAGTTCGCGCGCGCCCAAAAGGGAAGCAACCGCCCGATCGACGACGTGTATCGGGGCTATGCCTACCTGCAGGGGAGCGAACGAAACGACGTATGCCTGGTGGCCGTCGACGACTACGCGGTGCTCTACGTCGACGCCGCCGAGCTGGCTGCCCGTACGGGGTCGCAAGGCTGGGATGAAGCGGCCCGCTCTTTACGCGAATCGCCCGGCGGCGCGATCGCCCTCGGCGATTCCGCGGTGAAAACGGAGCTTTCGTGGATCGTGGCCTACCTTCAGGCGCTCGATGCCGCCGCCGCGAACGGGTCGGCGCGCATCGAGCCGGGCATGCGGCTGTTCGTGACGACCGAGGAATCGTTCGATCTGGCCGATGCAGGCCTGCGATTCTCGTTCAACCAGGAATATGTTTCGGGGTCGTTTTACACGAGCGTCATCGGCATCGACGGCGCCGACGTGACCGATGCGGCGTCGGGCGTCCGCGCCGAACTGCGCTTCGCCGATTTCTGCAATACGGCATCGTGGGCCGAAGGCACGTTTGTCTCCGAGGAGGGCGCGATGGGCGCGTTCGGACGATTTTTGTCCGAACTCGATTGGAGTCCTTTGTGGGTTACGCTCAAAACCACGGGAACGGCCATCGCCGTCGTGTTCGTCCTGGGCCTTGCGGCCGCATGGTGGAGCCTGCGCATTCCTTCGCGCGTGCAGGACATCGCCGATTCCATCTTCACGATCCCGATGGTCTTGCCGCCCACGGTGTGCGGATTCGTGCTGCTGCTTCTGCTCGGCAAGAACACGGCGGTGGGCCAGTGGTTCATCGACGTGGGATTCCCGCTGATCTTCAGCTGGCCTGCCACGGTGCTTGCCGCAGTGGTGGTGTCGTTTCCCCTGATGTATCGCAGCGCCCGCGGCGCGTTCGAGGGCATCGACCGCACCATGCTCGATGCGGCGCGCACGCTCGGATGGAGCGAGGGGCGCATTTTCTTCAGGCTGATGCTGCCGCTTGCCTGGTCGTCGATCGCGGCGGGCACGGTGCTCGCGTTCGCCCGCGCTCTCGGCGAGTTCGGGGCCACGCTGTTTCTGGCGGGCAACTACGTGGGCGTCACGCGCACCATCCCGATCGCCATCTATTTCGAATGGATGAACGGCAACACCGACGTGGCGCTGTTTTGGACGGGCGTCATCATCGTCTTCAGCTTCCTCGTGATCTTGTTCATCAACCTGTGGAGCCGCCGCACGACGCGGTATCGGCGCAGGGCGCAGGATAGGTAGCTTCCCGCGTTTCGCCGGGGTGCCGGGAGGGCGCGGCGCGCGAGAGCGCCGAAAAAAGGAAGGAGCGGGCCTGTGAGCCTGGATGTCGATATCGAGAAGAGGATGGGGGATTTCCGCCTTGACGTCGCGTTTTCGGCGGGCGATGAGACGCTCGGCTTTCTCGGCGCGTCCGGCTGCGGCAAATCGCTCACGCTGCGCTGCATCGCCGGGATCGAAAAGCCCGATGCCGGCCGCATCGTGGTGAACGGCACGACGTTTTTCGACAAGGCGCCTGGCCGCCGTGCGAGGGTCGATCTGACGCCGCAACGGCGCAAGACCGCGCTGCTTTTCCAGAACTACATGCTGTTTCCCAATATGACGGTGCGCCAGAACGTGATGGCGGGCATGGACCGCGGCGCAGACGCCGAGGCGGGCGCGCGCATCGTCGAATCGCACCTGCGGCGTTTCGGGCTGGTGGGCTTGGAGGGCCGCTATCCGGCGCAGCTGTCGGGCGGCCAGCAGCAGCGCGTCGCTTTGGCGCGCATGCTGGCGGCGGGCCCCGGCATCCTCATGCTCGACGAGCCGTTCTCGGCGCTCGACGCCCACCTCAAAAGCTCGCTCGAGCAGAACCTGATCGGGCTGTTCTCGGAATTCGAGGGAACGATCCTGTACGTGAGCCACGATATCGACGAGGCGTATCGATTCTGCGACCGCATCGCCGTGGTGGACGGAGGCCATATCGACGAGATAGGGCCGAAAGACAAGGTGGTCCACCATC
Source organism: uncultured Slackia sp. (assembly GCA_900553775.1). Classification (GTDB taxonomy): domain Bacteria; phylum Actinomycetota; class Coriobacteriia; order Coriobacteriales; family Eggerthellaceae; genus Slackia. The sequence goes on from USEZ01000032.1 coordinate 7,696, forward strand.
CTTCGAGCCTGGCGGCGGTGAAGCTTTCGGGCTGCAAGAACACGACGCCTGCGGTGCGCGTGGGGCCGTACGAGGCGTTTCTGCCCGAATGGGGCATTTCCCTCGCGACGGCCGAGCAGGTCGCGCCCGACGTGAAATGGCTCGGCGTGCGTGCGTTTTCCCTGCGACGGGCGGCGCACCCGGGCGCAAACGTCTTTCGCGTGCGCGCCGACCGCGTGAGCGATTCGCGCTTCGAGCGCACGGCGATGCTGTCGTTTCTCGACGCGCGGGGCTCGATCGCCGAGAAAGACGCATCCGAAGAAGACGTCACGATGAAGTTTCTCAAAAACCACGTGCAATGGAAGGTGGACAAGCTTTCCGCCGACGCCGCGCCGCTTCCCGAAGAGGGCGACGAGCTGCTGATCGAGATTCCGCCGGAAAGCATCTATCTGGTCTCACGTTAGGCGGCCGCCGTTTTCCGCCGGGGCGCCGCCGCGTGTCGCGCAACCGGCGAAACGGGCCGTCCTGCGGCACGCATCGCGTGCAACCCGGCTGCGGAGGCCGAGGGTGTGCAAGGCCGCGCCGCATCGGGGCGCATCGCGGGAAGCGGGCCGTCTTCGCGCGGCGGGTTCGCTTGCTCTATACTATTCGCGAACGAGCATAAAGGGGAGGGACGAGATGAAGGATTCCCACGGGCGCACGATCGACTACCTGCGCATATCGTTGACCGACCGCTGCAATCTGCGTTGCATCTACTGCATGCCGGAAGAGGGCGTGCGCGCGCTTGCGCATGAGGACATCCTTTCGCTCGAAGAGATAGAGCGGCTCGTGCGCATCGCGGCGGAGATGGGCATCACGCGCGTGCGCCTCACGGGCGGGGAGCCGCTGGTTCGCAAGGGCGTGGTCGATCTGGTTCGCGCGCTCAAGGCCACGCCTGGCATCGAGAGCGTGGCGCTTACCACGAACGGCATCCTGCTGCCCCGCATGGCCGAAGAGCTGAAGGCCGCGGGGCTTTCGCGCGTCAATATATCGCTGGACACGCTCGATCCCGAGCAATACGCCGCCATCACGCGCCGCGGGTCGTTCGACGAGGCCATGGCGGGCATCGAATCGGCCATCGAGGCGGGGTTTTCCCCCGTGAAGGTGAACGCCGTCGTGGTGAAGGCCTTGAATCAGGACGTGCTTTCGTTCGCGCGCATGTCGATCGACCGTCCGCTGCACGTGCGTTTCATCGAGTACATGCCGGTGGGCGAAAGCGCCGGGGCATGCGGCTGCGGCTGGGGAAAGCAAGACGTCATTCCGAGCGAAGAGCTGCGCGCGACGATCGACGAGCAGGCGCGCGCGGCGGGCATCGGGCCTTTGAGGCCGGCGTCGAAGCATCGTCCTGCCGGATGGGGCCCCGCGCGGTATTTCGAATTCGAGAACGCCCGGGGAACCGTCGGATTCATATCGCCGCTTTCGCGCCATTTTTGCAGCGAATGCAACAGATTGCGCTTGACGGCCGACGGCAAGATCCGCCCGTGCCTGTTTTCCGACAACGAATTCGACGTGCGCGGCGTCTTGCGCTCGGGCGCGGATGACGACGCCGTGCGCGATGTGCTGTACGCGGCATTGGGCGCCAAGCCCGACGACCATCACGACAAGGTGGGAACCGACCGCGGCATGAGCCAAATCGGGGGATAGCACTGCGATCGCCGGGGTTCGCGCGGTCGCGCGCCGCCGCGCATGCGGCCGCGGTGCCGGGCGGCCATCGTCCGACGTGCGGCGGACGGCACGCGTCGTGCCGGGCGGTTCTCGTAAGAAGGAACAGAAGCGCTTCGCGGGATGCATCCGCCGAAGCGGGCGAAGGAGAATGCAATGGCTGAAACGCTGACCCATATCGACGAGCAGGGCGATGTGCGCATGGTGGACGTGTCGCAGAAGGCCGACACCGAACGCGTGGCCGTGGCGGAGGGGTTCATCGCCATGAAGCCTGAAACGCTCGACCTCATCACGTCGGGCGCGGCGGCGAAAGGCGACGTGCTTGCCTGCGCGCGCGTGGCGGGCGTGATGGCGGCGAAGAAGACGAGCGAGCTCATTCCGATGTGCCACCCGCTCAATATCACGAAGGCGAAGGTGTCATGCGAGCCGGTGCGTGCGGGCGAGCGCCCCGACGGCCTGGCAGGCATCCATGTGGTGACGACCTGCGGCGTGACGGGCAAGACGGGCATCGAGATGGAAGCGCTTACGGCTGCGAGCGTGGCGTGCCTGACCGTCTACGACATGTGCAAGGCGGTCGATCGCGGCATGGAAATCATGGACGTGCGCCTGCTGAAAAAAGACGGCGGCAAAACGGGCTTGTGGGAGCGCGCCTAAGGCCGAGGGATATTCGTAACGCCGCATGCTGCGTGCTTGTTCGGCGGCTTTCGCGCGATTCGGCGCCCTTTCCCCATGCTACAATGCGGCGCATGTTTTCCTGCAATCGACACACCGACCGGGGGCGCGCTTCCGATTCGGCCGCTTCGTCTTCGAAGCGGCGTCTCCGCGTGCCCGTATGGGCGGTCGTTTTTATCGCGGCCATCGTGCTCATCGTGCTCGGCGTTGCCCAGGGAGAGGTGCTCGACGTGTGGCGCAAGGCGTCGCTTATCTGCTACGAATGCATCGGCATAGGGTAGGGCATGAAGCAATTCCTCATGCGCACGAAGCGCCATTTCATCCAGCTGCTCGCCGCTCTTCTGTATAACCTCGATTTCCAGGGCATCGCCACGCTTTCCGTGAGCCGCGCCCCTTCGAAAGGCGTCTGCGTTCCCGGCCTGCACTGCTATTCGTGCCCGGGCGCCATCGGCGCCTGCCCGATCGGGGCATTGCAGCAATCGCTCGGGGCATCGTCGCTCAAGCTGCCGTTTTACGTGGTGGGATGCCTGCTCGCCTTCGGCGCGCTGTTCGGCCGCACTATCTGCGGATGGGCATGCCCGTTCGGCTTCATCCAGGACATGCTCGACAAGCTCGGGCGTTTCCTGCGCATTCCCGTCGTGCGCAAAGGGGCCTTCACGCGCAAGCTCAGCTATCTGAAATACGCGGTGCTCGCCCTGGTGGTTGCCGGCCCGTTTGTCACCTTGGCGATCGACGGCGTGGCTTCGCCGCTGTTTTGCACCTATATCTGTCCTGCGGGAACCATCGCGGGCGTGGCGCTTGTGGCGGCCGACCCTGGTTTGCAGTCTATCGTCGGCGCGCTGTTCACGTGGAAAACCGCCGTGCTGGCGGCCATCGTGCTGACGGCTATGGCGGTGTATCGTCCGTTCTGCCGCTTCCTTTGCCCGCTCGGTGCGCTGTACGGATTCTTCAACCGCTTCTGCGCGCTGCGCTATGTGGTCGACGAACGGGCATGCACGCATTGCAACGCATGCGTGGAATCGTGCCGCATGGACGTCTTGCGCGTGGGCGACCATGAATGCATCCAGTGCGGCGCATGCAAGAAGTCGTGCGCGCACGGGGCGATCCATTTCAGCGTGTCGCTGCCGTCTTCGAAGGAGGGCTTGCGTGGTGCTCAAGGGGAGCTTGACGGCGTAACCTCGGACGACGGCCGTCGCTGAGCCTTCACCGGTATTTTGGGAACGAAAGCGGTCGGTCGAGTCCGGTTTTTTGCGGCTATGCCGCGAATTTCAGCGTTTTCGCCCGCATTGGCCTGCGCGACGTTTCTTTCGTTTTGCGTTTCCCCAGGTCGCTGATGCGGCATTCGGCAGTCATGCGATTCTTCCGTGGCATAGCCGTCAAAAAATGCCCGATGCGGCCCTATTTTTTGTTCGTATCGGGAAACGCGGCTTCCAGAGTGTTTCGGAGATCGTCCCGGAAATCCCGTTCGGCTTAGAATCGCGGCGGATTTTCCGAGATGCTTTGACGCATCCTGCCTGGTCTGCGAGTATGGACGCGCTATGAATCGAACGACGGAGGTTTTCATGATGAATGATCGCACCATAGAAGCTGCCGCAATCGTCCTCGATGCCGACGGCAATGCCGAAAGCGCTTGCGTTGCCGATCCCGGCTGCCATGATAAGCGCGTTGAAAACGGCGGGTCTTGTGTCGTCGAAGCGGCTTCCCGTCGTCGCAGGTCCGCGCTCTTCGCGGCTGTTTTTGCCGCGGCCGCCTTGTCGGCCTGCTTGCTGGCGGGCTGCCAGTCGGACGATGCGGCTGCGCCGAACGGTGCCTCCGATGCCGGTCAAGAGGCGCAGACCTCCATCGATTCCACCAAGATGCGCGGCGCCGTCAAAGGGCAGCCCGCCCCCGATGCGCCGCTGACGCTGCCCGACGGCACCACGAAAAACATCGCCGGCTTCCAGGGCAACGTGACTATCCTGAGCTTTTGGGGCACGTGGTGCCCGTACTGCATCAAAGAGATGCCCGACCTGCAGAAGATCAGGGAGAGCTATCCCGATGTGAACGTGGTGCTGGTGAATTGCGGCGAAGACGAGGCGACGGTGTCCGATTTCGCCGCGCAGCAGGGCTACGATTTCGTCTGGGCGCTCGACCCGGGCTTCGAAGCACAGCGCGCCTACCCCACGAGCGGCATTCCCTACACCGTGGTGATCGACGCCGAAGGCACGGTGAGCGAAATCTTCGCCGGATCCGGCCGCGATATGTATGCGAAATTCGAAGCGGCCGTGCAGAAGGCTTCGGCGGCGTAGCGTTTCGCAAAGGCGCGGCGGCGAGCGAGACGGCATTCGCCGCCGCGCGCGATCGGCCCCGACGGTCGCGGCGGGTCGCGACCGTGGAATCATGCGGGCGATTGCGCTCGATTTGCGTCGCGCCCTGTTCGCCTGCACGCGATGCGCTGCGGCAGGTCGCAAAGGCGCGCCGGCGGGCGGTAGGAAGCAAGATGCGTCAAGGGGGTGTGTTCGTGTCGGTCGTGCGGGCGAGGTCGCTTATGGCGGGCCTGCGGTGGCATCACGTGGGCTTCGCGTTTTTCTGGGCCACGACGTTTGCTGCGTTGACGAGCTCGTCTCAAGAGCTTGCAGGCGGCTACGAAGCGTATTCGCTGTGCAAGCAGATAACGGTGGTGGTCGCGCTTGCGGCTACGGCGTTCGTCATGCGCGCCCGCGAACGCTATGCGCATGCCCACGCCATCATGGCGGGCGTGTTGCTGTCGGCCGGATCGCTTTTGTTCTACCTGGCGTTTTTCTTCGGCGAGTATTCGCTTGCCGCCGTGCTGGCCGCGGCGGTGCTCGTGGGCTGCTCGTCGGGGTTGTTCTTCGTCATGTGGCAGAGCTTCTACGCATCGGAGGGCGCATCGCGCACTGCAATCTGCATTCCCCTTTCGGCGGCGTTTTCAGTGGTGCTGTGCTTGATCGTGGCGGTGCTGCCTGCCATTTGGTCGGTGCTGTGCTCGGTGGTCGTGCTGCCCGCCCTGGCAAGCGCAAGCCTGTGCCGCAGCCTCGACGAAATAGAACCGTACGATACGCTGCCTCTTTCGCCGTCTCGCCGCCGTGCGCTGCTGCGCGACATGGGAAAGCCGGTGTTTTGCGTATGCGCCCTGGGTTTCGTGTGGCGCCTCGTAAGCGGCCTTTTGTCGTCGGACGAGGGGTCGTTCCTTCTGCTGATGGCCGGCATGGGAACGGCCGTTCTCGCCGTGACGCTGTTCGAGCTGTTTTCCGAGCGCGGTTTCGACGTGCTTGCGTTCTACCAGGTGCTTTTCCCCGCTGTCACGGGTGTTTTTCTGCTTCCGACGCTTCTCGGGCAGCAGTGGATGTTCGTGCTCCCGGGGTTTTTGATGTTCGGCTTCGAGGTAGTGAACCTGCTGTTGCTGATCACCTGCGCGGTGTATGCAAGCCGCAACGAGCTGAATTCGACCACGGTCTACGCCCTGTGCGTGGGGCCGACGCTCGCATCGCTTCCTTTGGGCGATGCGGCGGGCATGGTGATTAATAGAAGCGAGTTCTACGATTTCACTTTCGTGGTTGACGTGCTGTTCATGTGCGTCTACGCGCTTTCCATCGTGATGTTTTTCGTGTCGTTCGGAAAAGGCAGGCGAAAGGCCGCCACGGCGCACCTGGTTCCCGATGACGGCGGGGCGTCGTTCCGACGCTTTGGCGAAGGCGCTGCGGCGGATATCGAGCGCGTTTTCGCCTCGGACGCCGGATCGGCCCGAACGTCGGATGCCGAAAACGCGGGCGGGCCTGTCTTTTCGACGCACGGCGCATACGACGAAAGGGCCCGCGGTGCTCGGGGCGGCCGATACGCCGACGCATGCGAGGCCGATGCGGCATACGGCTCGCCCGATGGGGAAGCGCCCTGCGCCGTATGTGGCGAATCGCCCGACCATGCTGATCGGCTCGGCGCCGCAGCGCAGGCGTCGCTCGAAGAGCGACTTGCCGCGCTCGATAGCGTGGAGCGGCTCAGCCAGCGCGAGTGCGAGGTGACCGATCTTTTGCTGCGCGGCAACACCGTTCCCGCGATCGCGCGCAAGCTCTTCATTTCCGAAAACACGGTGCGCGGGCACACGAAGAGCATCTATCGCAAGCTCGACGTGCATTCCAAACAGGAGCTGATTGATCTTTTGGGTTGATGCATGCGGCAAGCCCCGGCGTCCGGTCGCCGGGGTTTCGGGCGGGCATGCGCCGTTTCGATTCCGCTGCGTCCAGCGCCGGGGTTGCGGGAATGCGCGCCGTTGCGATTCCGCCGCGCTTTGCGTCGTGCGGGCGGGATTGCACTTCGCCTTTGGGTGCCAGGCTGGGCTATTCATGCGTTTC
>USEZ01000033.1 GCA_900553775.1 uncultured Slackia sp.
CTTGCATGTGTTAGGCACGCCGCCAGCGTTCATCCTGAGCCAGGATCAAACTCTCCGTTCGAAAGCGCCCCCTAAAGGGGCGTCCAATTCCGTGAGATTGGATCCGGTCCGATTTCGTTATCGTCTTCAAAGGAACCGACCTCGGGAGGTCTCCCTCCGGGGTTCGGTGTCTTGTAAGTCTTCGTCTGGCTGGGACCCTCTCGGGTCCTCTTCATTCCGTATTCGGTATCCGGTTTTCAAGGTGCCCCGCCTCCCTTCGGAGGGGGTGCCGCGTCAAGCGGCGAGGATGTATATTACGCGCCCCGCCCTTAGGAGTCAACAACTTTTTTGAAAAATATTCGACCCGTTTTTACCTTTGCAGTACATTTCAAAACTCCGAGTCACATGCATCCCATGTCATAATCAATAGTTGCATTTAGATTGTTGGTATATAGCACTTGAATTTTTCTTTACATATCATCCTGAAACATCGAATGAAGCTGTTTTTGCTTCCTGAAAATGCAAGAACGAGCGCCTTGTAGTCGTCCTCGCCGCGGAGATGGGCTTCGACGGCGCGAAGCTTGAACTTCTGGGGATGGCGGTCGTTCTTCCTCGGCCTGCCTATGGCCCCGACGCCGCCTTGGTCGATTCCCCCAAAGCTTCACGGTCACTTCGTAAGGCCGAATTCGTGCTGCAGCATGGCGATGGTCGCGCCGTCGGCGTATCTGTCGTATGCATATATACTGAAGCGCATGGCGAATTCCTTCATATATAAAGCAGGCGCATTCGTGCGCTCGGAAGCGGTGCTCTGCATCGCGTTTTCATGCGCCCTCGTTTCGTGCGCGTTCGTCGAGCAGGGCCACGATTTCTTCGCCGCCGTCGACACGCGCGTGCTGGCGCTGCTGTTCTGCCTCATGGCAGCCGTCGGAGGGCTTCAACGATCGGGCCTGCTTTCCCGATGCGCCCATGCGCTGGCGGCGAAAGCGCGCGGCCTCCGCTCTTTATGCCTGGCACTTGTCATGCTGCCGTTTTTCGCCTCGATGCTCGTAACCAACGATGTCGCGCTGCTCGCCTTCGTGCCGTTCGCCATCGCGGCGCTCGCCATGACGGATTCGACACGGTATCTGCCGCGCGTCATCGTGCTGCAGGCCTTGGCCGCCAATATCGGCGGCATGGTGACGCCGATGGGCAATCCGCAGAATCTGTTCCTCTACACCGCATTTCATATTCCCACCGGCGAATTCTTCCTCACGCTGGCTCCTTTTGCGCTGGCGACGCTTGCCGCCCTTGCCGCCGCCTGCCTTTCGTTCGAAAAGCTGCCCTTGACCGAACGCACGTCGCTTGGATCGGCCGCCGTGAAGAAGAAGCAGGCCGCAGGATACGCGCTGCTGTTCTGCCTCGGCCTGGCGGCGGTCGTTCGCATCGTGCCCTACCAGGCGGCTTTCGCCATCGTTGCGGTATCGCTGCTCGTTTTCGACCGCGAGGCGTTCAAGCGCATCGATTACGGACTTCTGGCCACCTTCGTCTGCTTCTTCGTGTTTTCGGGAAACATCGCCGGCATTTCCGCCGTCAGCGCGGCGCTCGAATCGCTCATGGAGCAAGCGCCGTTTCTGGCAAGCGCGGGCGCAAGCCAGATCGTCAGCAACGTTCCGGCCGCCGTGCTGCTTGCGGGGTTCACCGACAACTGGCGGGCGCTTTTGCTCGGCGTCGACGTGGGCGGCCTCGGCACGCCTGTCGCTTCGCTGGCAAGCCTGATCGCCTTGAAACTGTACTTGCATACGCCCGATGCGAGCCTGGCGGCGTTCATGAGAGAATTCGCCTTCGCGAATATCGCGGGACTTGCAGGGCTGATCGCGCTCTATTGCGCGATATACGGCATGGCGGCGCTGTGACGGCCGAGGCTGCGTGCGCCTGAAAGCGCCTAAAGCTATGCGGAGCTGTCGTGACCGGCGCAACGGATCGGCAACGACGGCGCGAAATGCACGTACCATGATGCAATCGAGGCGCGCGGCACGAACGGCGCGCGCAAGACGCGCCGCCTGCCGACAGCGTAAAACGCAACGCGTCGCACGGCCGGCAGACGGCCGCGCCGATTCCGGCACGATCTTCCAGGAGGACCCATGAAGACCATCGCCCGCATGCTTGCAGTCGTCGTTCTTATCGGCATCATCGGCGTCGCAGGAATATTCCTGCTCGGACAGCAGGCCGCCGACTCCGCCTCTTCGCTGAAATCGACCGCCCTGAACGCCCTGGTCGACACGACGGGGATCAAAGACACCGTGCAAAGCGAGCTCGACGCGCATTTGAATGAAATCGCATCCGCAACGGGGCTTTCGCTTTCCGAGGCGCAGGAAGCCGTCGACGCGCTCGACGTCGCGGCCTGGTCTATCGCCGATGTGCCGGCCGGCGCCTCCGCGACGGCGACGTATTCGACGGCCGCCGCGGGAATCGACGCCGAAGTGACGCTGTACGACGATCCCGGATACATCACCGTGGAAACCTACGGGCAGACGCTCACGTTCGCCGTGCCCGAATCGGCGCAAGATTACGCATCGCTGTTCGCGGCGCTTTCGTAGGCGAAACGCCCGATTTTGCATCCAAACCAGGCAGAACTTCCGTATCCGCGCAAACGAACACCCGCCGAGCACGTCGATTCTCGGCGGGCGTTTTGCATTTTCAGATGTCTCTGACTGGTCGAAAAGCTACCGCTTCTTCCAAAAACCGGCAAACGAGCCAAACGCGACTCCCATGCAAAGCCCGAGCGCGATGCCGAGAGCAAGCTTATCAATGGCAATGCCCCACGCCACGCCGACACAAAGCCCGACCCCGATGCTTGCAGCCAACACTGAATCTTCGTCTTCGCTTCGTTTCCTCTTGGCCGGAACAGGCGAAGGCGACCTTTCGTCCGTCGCTTCACAAGAGAGATCGACACCGGACTGCTCCGAACCGGATTCGGAGCAACCAAGCTCTCGCCTCTCCATATCGTCTACAGCGGCCATCTTCGACACCTTCCCCGCAATCGCAAACGAATCGAACGAAATCGCAGAGCTTCCGCACGGCGCAATCGGTCGTCCCGAAAACCCGGCTTCAGCAGCCCGCTCAGTCTTCGCCAGCATTCGAGCGAAAACTGCGCGGGTCCCATGGCCCCTACACGTAGAACAGCAAATCGTCGTAGGTGGGAACGGGCCAGTATTCGCGCGCTACGATGGGCTCCATCGCATCGACCGCCGCACGCAGGCGCTCCATGGCGGGGGCGACCTCGTGCGCATAGCAATTCGCCTGGTCCTGGGCGCATTCGTACGCTTTCGCCTTCGCGTGGAGCTCGGCCAGCGCGTCGATGCCCTCGTAAATCGCGCTCACGCCGTCGAGCAGCGTGGAAAGCTCGCGGCGCTCGTGCTGCATGCCGGCGGCGGGCATGGCGTCGGTCACCGTGGTGATGCCTTTGGCGATCTTGGTGGCATAGGCGCTGATCACAGGCAGATACGTACGACGGGCCATGCGCTCCATCGTGGTGGCCTCGATATTCATGAGCTTGTTGTATTTCTCGAGCTTCACCTCGTAGCGGCTGCGCACCTCGGTTTCCGAAAGCACGCCCATCTCGGAGAGCAGGTCGATGTTTTTCTGCGCGACGAATGCCGGCAGCGCGTCGGCCGTGGTGGTGAAATCGCACAGGCCGCGGCGGCGGGCCTCCTCGTGCCATTCCTCCGAATAGCCGTCGCCCGAGAACAGAATGCGCTTATGGTCGGACAGGCTTTTACGGATGTAGGAAAGCGCCGCGATTTCGAACGCCTCGTCGCCGCGCGCCTCCATGGCGTCGGCGAAATCTTTGAGCGCCTTGGCGACGGCCGTATCGAGCATGGTGTTGGCATCGGCCACGTTGACCGACGAGCCTGGCATGCGGAACTCGAATTTGTTGCCCGTGAAGGCGAAGGGGCTCGTACGGTTGCGGTCGGTGGTGTCGCGGTCGAACGTGGGCAGCACGGCCACGCCGAAATCGAGCGACGCGCGAGCGGCATGGCCCGCTTCGTGGCCCGTGGCGAGAGCATCGATGATATCGGAAAGCTCGTCGCCCAGGAAAATAGAGATGATCGCGGGCGGCGCCTCGTGCCCGCCCAGACGATGGTCGTTTCCGCAGGAGGCCACGCTCATGCGCAGCAAATCCTGGTAATCGTCCACCGCGGCGATAACGCAGGTCAGAAACACGAGGAATTGCAGGTTTTCTTCGGGGGTGTCGCCCGGATCGAGCAGGTTCTCGTCTTCCGAGCCGATCGACCAGTTGTTGTGCTTGCCCGAGCCGTTGATGCCCTCGAAGGGCTTTTCGTGCTGCAGGCATACCAGGCCGTGATGGCTGGCAAGCAGCTTCATCATCTCCATGGTGAGCAGGTTCTCGTCGATCGCACGGTTCGCGTTGCAAAACACCGGCGCGAGCTCGTGCTGCGCGGGCGCCACCTCGTTGTGCTTGGTTTTCGCAGCCACCGCGAAGCCCCACAGCTCGTCGTCGAGCTCTTTCATGAAGGCGTTCACCGTGGGACGGATGGCGCCGAAGTAATGCTCGTCGAGCTCTTGGCCCTTGCACGGAGGAGCGCCGAACAGCGTACGGCCGCACATCATGAGGTCTTGGCGGCGGGCATAGTCCTTCTCGGAAATGAGGAAATACTCCTGCTCGGTGCCCACATTCACCGTGACTTTGGCAGGATGCTTGCCGAACAGGGCCAACACGCGCTTGCACTGTTCGTCGATCGCCGCCATCGAACGCAAAAGCGGGGTTTTCTTATCGAGCGCTTCGCCTGTGTAGGAGCAAAACGCCGTGGGAATGCAAAGCACCTCGTCTTTGACGAAGGCATAGCTCGTGGGGTCCCAAGCCGAATAGCCGCGCGCCTCGAAGGTGGCGCGCAGGCCGCCGTTCGGGAAGCTGGACGCATCGGGTTCTCCCTGGATGAGCTCTTTGCCGGAGAATTTGGTGATGGCCGTGCCGTTTCCGACCGGGTCGAGGAAGGCGTCGTGCTTTTCCGACGTGATGCCCGTCAACGGCTGGAACCAGTGCGCAAAATGCGTGGCGCCATGCTCGATCGCCCATTCTTTCATGGCATGCGCCACGGAGTTGGCCACGTCGAGGTCGAGCGGCTTTCCCTCTTTGATCGTCTTCGCGAGCTTTTTATACGTATCGGATGGCAAGCGCTGCTTCATCACGTGGTCGGAAAACACCATCGTGCCGTACTTTTTCGTAAGGTCGGTCATGCCTTTGCTCCTTCAAGCATCGCGTAGCGCAGCGCCCCGCGCATCCGAGCGCCTTCGCGCTTCGGCGTGAAACTGCGCGAAACACCCTTTGCATTAACCGGCCTATTGTAACCGTCGCCCGTGCTTTAGCGTGCGAAAGCACGGGCGAATCAAGCAAAACATGCGGAAAAGACGGCGGATGAGCCCGTCGCATCGGGCGCCCTCAGGAGCATTCCTCGTCGAAAAGAGCCAGCACTTCCGCCCGGCTGTGTACGCCGAGCTTCTTGTAGATATGGCTTATATGGGCCTTGATGGTCCCTTGCGCCACGAAGAGCTCCTTTTCCATCTGGGACACGGTTTTGCGCTCGGCCATCAAAGTGAGGACCTCCCCTTCGCGCGGACTCAAATCGAACGCGCGCGACAGCTCGACCACGCGCAGCATGAGCCAGCGCTCGTCCGAAGCGGCCATGCCCTCGCCGTCGATCGCGATGCCCCATTGCGCCGAAAACCCCCGTTCCGAAAAGAACACGACGGCGAACAGGACGGCCACCGCCAGGGCGATCGCCGCGAAAGACAGCGACACCTCGCTTGCGCCGGCGTGCGCATCGAGCAACGACGACGCGCCCCATCCGCACAGCTCGGCCCCGTAGCGAATCCCCCGCTCGATGCCGCAGGCCCACACGGCATTCACGCCGAAACGATAGGTCATGTTGCCGAAGACGATGACCATGAACATGGTGAGCATGGTATAGCCCGCATCGTAGCTTGCGGCGGTGAAGGCGGAATCGCCCGCAAACACCGGGGAAACGAAGAGAAAGGCGACGATGAATAAAGGAAATGCCAGTTGGTAGACGGTATCGAAATTAAACCATCGCGAGGCCGAAAGCACGGCGATGCACACGAACGCGCACGCCGCCATCGAGCCTGCCACATTGCCGAGGGCGAGCTGTTGCACCGGCAGCGCCCCGAACGCCGCCGCGAACGAACAGGCGGCCATGATGGCGATCGCCTTCCAGGGCAGAACGCGCGACTCTTCCTCTCCGCGCGACCGAGGACGCTCGTCGCGGGCAAGGCGGCGGATGGCCGCATGCGCAGACGCGACGCCCGCAACAGGAAGCGCGATGGAGAAAAAGACCAGGTATTCGACATCGAGCCCCATGAAAAGCCATTTGAGGGCTTCACCCGCGAAGATGCCCATGCCGTGGTAAAGCGCCACCCGCACCGGGTTGATCGATCCGTAGAATTCCGCCCACATCAAGATGAGCGAACCCAGGCCGGCTCCCGCCGCAATGAGGCCCGCCGCCTTAAGAAAGGCGCTCGGCACGACGAAGCATCCGAGAACGACGGCGCACGCTCCGAGCGTCATGAGGACGGTCGTCGCGCGGCGCGCCGCGCGATTCGCCCATAAGGGGCATATGCTGCGCGAAGCGAAGGCAAGCGCCAGCGAGGCGACGCCGATGGCCGCCTCGAACAGGAAATAGTCGGAAACGCCGACGCCGGGAAACGCATCGTATCGGAAAAACGTCGCGAGCCATGCGCGATACAGCCCCACTCCCAAAAACACGAGAGGCACGGCCGCCGCATGCTTCGCCATGTCGCGGCAATGCGTTGCCGCCTTCGCCACCTGCTCCCGCATGCGCGCCCCTTTCCTCGCCGCCGTCCCTTTCCTGCCGACGCCCATCCGTTGTAGATGAAAAAGCCTGATGGTGCAAGGGGTTATGCGCGGGTTAGGTATTTAACCCCGACGAATGATTGCCCCGTGCCGAAAGCGCAGATAGCGTAAAAGCCCAAGCCGCACGGCTGCGGGCGAAAGAAGCGTCCGCAGCCGTGCGGCCGTCGGTCGGCAGACGACCGCACGTCGATTCGAGGAGGGGTATCATGCATAACGTTTCTCGCAGGAATTTCATCGCAGGCGGAGCGCTGGCCGCCATCGGCGGCGCTGTTGCGCTGGCGGGATGCGCGCCGCAAGGAGGCAAGACAGACGCGGCGGGCAACGGCATCGCCGTGGGGTCGGCCATGGGCAAGCATGGGTCGTTTTCCGTCGAGGTATCTTTGAAAGACGGCGCGATCGACCGCATCACGCCGCTCGATTCCCGCGAAACGCCCGGGCTGGGCGATGCCGCCATGCAAACGCTGACCAAGCAGATCATCGACGGCCAGACGCTCAACGTGGACGCCGTAAGCGGCGCCACCCTGTCGAGCATGGCATTCGTAAGCGCCGTCTCCCAGGCGCTCGACGCGCTGGGAGAAAAGCCGAGCGCCTGGGAAAAACGCGACAAGGCGCCGGGTACCGACGCGCCCGTTCCCGCATCGGTCGATGTGGCCGTCATCGGCGCAGGCGGCGCAGGATTCGCGGCGGCCATCACCGCGGCGAAAGCAGGGGCGTCGGTGGCGCTTTTCGAGAAGATGGGCGTTTTCGGCGGCGACACCGCGCTTTCCGGCGGCGAGATGGCCGCGCCCGGCAACTGGATCCAAGCGCAGGAAGGCATCGAAGACAGCCCCGAGGCGCTTGCTTCGGATATGCTCGAAGGAGGCGATCGCAAGGGCGATCCCGCCCTGGTCAAGGTAATCGCCGAAGGCGCGCTCGATTCCTCGCAATGGCTCACCTTCGAGGCGGGCGTCTCGTGGAAGCACGACCTCATGCAGTTCGGCGGCCACAATACCAAGCGGTCCATCATCCCCATCACCCACAGCGGGTCGGAGATGACCACCAAACTCACCGACCGCGTGCGCGAAATCGACGCAATCGCGCTGTTCAACAACACCCAGGCCACCGAGCTCGTCAAAGACGGCGACGCGATTGCGGGAATCAAGGTGAAAAACGTCCTCACCGGCGAAGAGACGGACGTTTCATGCAAGGCCGTCGTGCTTGCAACGGGCGGATTCGGCAGCAACGTCGACATGCGCGTCAAATACAACCCCGCGATGGACGAGAAGATCCTTTCCACCGACTCGGTGGGCGCCACGGGCGACGGCATCGCGATGGGCGAGGCGGCAGGGGCCGACCTGGTCGACATGGAATACATCCAAACCTACCCGGTATGCGACCCCGAAACCGGCTCGCTGCTTTACGTGGGAGACGTGCGTCTCGAATACCGCGGCCTGCTGGTGAACAAAAAGGGCGAACGCTTCGTCGAAGAGCTCGACCGCCGCGATGTGATTTCGAACGCCATCGTCGAGCAGACCGATTCGATCGCCTACGTGCTGTTCAACCAGGAAGGCGCCGATGAAACGGGTCTTTTGCGGACCCATAGCGACGAATACGAGAACTGCGAAGCGCGCGGCGTCGTGGCGAAGGGCGACACGATCGACGAGGTGTGCGAAACCATGGGCGTAGACGCCGCCGGCACGAAGGCCACGATTGAAGCCTGGAACGCATACTGCAAGCAAGGCAGCGATCCCGACTGGAACTATCGCGGCACGATGAACCCGATCGAAGAGGGCCCCTACTACCTTCTCGCCTGCAAGCCTGCCGTCCACTACACCATGGGCGGCCTGCGCATCGACCCGTCTGCCGAGGTTCTCAACCCCGACGGCAATCCAATCGGCGGCCTGTACGCCGCAGGCGAAGTAGCCGGCCACAAGATGGGAACCAACCGTCTGGGGTCGTGCTCGATGTCGGATATCTACACCTTCGGCCGCATCGCAGGCAAAAACGCAGCCGGCCACGCCGGCTTCGGCGCTTAAAACCTCCGCGCCCGCCGTCCCGAGCCCCTCCTTCTTCATACTCGGGCCGCGCCGGGCATCAGGCGCCACGATACGGCGCATCGAAAAACGGCCCCGTCTGCGCGCTTGCAGGCGAGGCCGTTTTCAAATGCGCGGCGATGAAGCCCGATGCCGAAGCGGTTCCCATGAAACGCCTCCGGCACAACAAGGAATGCATTGCGCCGTTACATGACGAACGCTATTCGTTCAAAAAGTCGATCGCGTATTGGGCCGAGAGCATCGAGCCTTTCGCCAGCACGCTTTCGTCGATGCGGTAATAGCAGCTGTGCTGGGCATGCACCGCATCGATATGCGGATTGCGGCAGCCCAGAAACACGAAGGCGCCGGGAACGCGGTCGAGGTATTCCGCGAAATCCTCGCCGGCAAGCGTTCCCTCGTAATCGCACAGCGCCTCTTTCCCGAAGAGCTTTTCCACGCTGCGCTGGGCCCGATAGGCGCTTTCCTCATCGTTGGCAAGCCCCGCATTGCCCGCCTCGTAGGTCAACTTCGCCGTGGCGCCGAATGCGCCGGCCGAACGGTCGATCAGGCGTTTCAGGCGTTCTGGCATGGCCTTGCGGGTCTTCGTGCTCCAGGTTCGCACCGTGCCCGTCAGATAGGCCGATCCCGCCATGATGTTGCGCGCGTTGCCGCCGTGCACCTCGCCCACGGTGACCACCAGCGGTTCGAATGGAGAGATGTCGCGGCTGACCAGCACCTGCAGGGCAACTACCAGCTCGGCGGCGACCACCACGGCATCGACGCCCTTGTGGGGCATGGAGCCGTGCGCGCTCACGCCGTCGATGTCGACTCTGAACCAGTCGGTATGCGCCATGCGCTGGCCGGGGGCGGCGGAAATCTTGCCCGCGTCTATTTCGCTCCAAATGTGCATGCCGAAGATGCCGTCCACCCCGTCGAGGGCGCCCGCGCGAATCATCATGCGCGAGCCGATGGAGATCTCTTCGGCAGGCTGGAATATCAGGCGCACTTCGCCGTGAATGCAGTCGCGCATCCGCATGAGGATGCGCGCGGCGCCGAGCATCATCGAAATATGGCAGTCGTGGCCGCACGCATGCATGACGCCGGTGTTCTCGGATTCGTACGGAAGGCCCGTGCGCTCATGCACCGGCAAAGCATCGATGTCGGCGCGCAAGGCGATGCGACGGCGCGGGCTTCCCTGCTCGTCGTAGGCGTCGTCGGCCGTTCCCGCGATAGTGGCGATGACGCCCGTTTTCGCCACGCGCTCATACGGGATGCCCATGCGCGCAAGACGGGCGCAGATGGTTCCGGCCGTGCTGACTTCTTTGCCCGAAAGCTCAGGATGCGCGTGGAAATAGCGTCTATCCGCCACGATGGTGTCTTCCGTCGCTGCGGCGATTTCCTTGATACGCTCGGTGACCTGCTCGTCGATTGCCATGATGCATGCTCCTTCGCAGCGCGGACGCCTCGGAAACCCCCCGAAGCGCCCGCGTTTTGCCGTCTGCTCTTTTCCCCACCCTACCACAAGGCTGCGACCACGCCTTATTCAATACGGCGAATACTCACGAATGGGACATGAGAAAAGATGAATAACGAAAGAAGGCGACCCGCAGGCCGCCTTCTTTCGTCGCGAGGGATCGGACCCCTCGTTATTCCTCGTCTTCGTTCTCGGAAGACTCGGACTCTTCGGACGTTTCGCCGAAGCCCAGATCGCCCAAGCCGCCGAGCAGGGCGTCAAGCTCGCTCAGGTCGCGATGGTAGCTGCGGGGAGGCAGCGCCTCGCCGAGCATCTCCTCGCCTTCGGTGTTGAAGGTGGCAGGAGCATCGCCGCCGATGAGGATGGTGTCATCGGGGCTGAACACCATGTCGAGCAGCTGGCTCATATCGTCGCTCGAAGCGGCCAGGTCGTCTTCGAGCAGGTAACCCAGCTCGTGCTCGTCGAGGCCCGCTTTGAGCTCTTCGAGCGCCTTCGCGCCGATGCCCTCGATGCGAAGCAGCTCGTCTTCGGTGTAGCCCACCAAGTCGGACACCGTTTCGATGCCGGCCTCGCTGAACTTGTTCGCCCAGCGCTGGGACACGCCCAGATCGTCGTACAGATACAGGCGGGCGTCTTCGTCGGAGAGCTGCTGGGCGCGGCCGCCGCGGAAGCTGCTGGCGCCGAAGTAGCTCGAGTAGCCGTTCATGTAGTTGTCGTCGAGCGACCAATCCTGCGGCTGCGGCAGCAGATCCTCGATCTCGCGCAGCTCGGAAGGAGCGTAATCGGGCAGCTGGTCTTCGATTTCTCCGCCCACGGACTGACCCTTGTAGGTCAGGCCGACCTGATGGTAGCGGGCCAGGCCCGTACCGGCGGGAATCGGCTTGCCGATGATGACGTTCTCCTTCAGGCCGGACAAAACATCGGTCTTGCCCTCGATCGCCGCGTCCGTGAGAACCTTGGTGGTCTCCTGGAACGAGGCGGCCGACAGGAACGAATCGGTGGCAAGCGATGCCTTGGTGATGCCAAGCAGCAACGGCTGGCCCACCGGCGGCTGCTTGCCTTCGGCGATGAGCTCGTCGGCGATGCGCTCGAACTCGTGGCGGTTGACCTGGCGGCCGGGCAGAAGCTCGGAATCGCCGGCGTCCATGACCACTTCCTTGCGCAGCATCTGACGCGCGATGACCTCGATGTGCTTGTCGTTGATGTCGACGCCCTGGGACACGTAGACGTCCTGGACCTCGGCCACGATGTAGCGCAGCGTGGTGTTGGGGTCGGTCAGGCGCAGCAGGTCGTGCGGGTTCACGGAACCCTTGGTGAGCTGCTGGCCGGGCTTGACCTGGCAACCGTCGTAGATGCCGGGCAGAAGCTGGGCGCGGGCCGACACCATGTACTCGCGGAAGTTGCCTTCCTGGTCGTGCACCGTGAGGGTCTTGGTGGTCTTGTCGGACGAAACCTGCAGCGTGCCGCCGATTTCGGCAAGGACGGCCAAGCCCTTGGGCTTGCGCGCCTCGAACAGCTCGGTGACGCGGGGCAGACCGTGCGTGATGTCGTCGCCCGCGACGCCGCCGGCGTGGAACGTACGCATGGTGAGCTGCGTGCCGGGCTCGCCGATCGACTGGGCGGCGATGACGCCGACCGCGGTGCCGATATTGACCGGGCGGCCGGTGGCCAAATCCCAGCCGTAGCACTTCTGGCACACGCCATGCTCGGCATGGCAGGTCATGACCGTGCGGATGACCACTTCCTCGATGCCGGCGGCCTCAAGAGCGCGCAGGTCGTCCATGGAAGACAGGTAGTCGCCCTCTTTGAAGTCGGCCGTGTCGGCCACCAGGCAGCGGCCGATCAGGTTCTCGTCGAGCTCGCCCTTCTCATTGTGCAGCGGATAAGGCACGCCCTCGGTGGTGCCGCAGTCGATTTCGCGCACGATGACGTCCTGCGCGACGTCGACCAGACGACGGGTCAGATAGCCCGAGTCGGCGGTACGCAGCGCGGTGTCGGTCATGCCCTTACGGGTGCCGTGCGTGGAGATGAAGTACTCCAGAACCGACAGTCCCTCGCGGAAGTTCGACTTGACCGGGCGGTCGATCGTGCCGCCCTTGGTGTTGCCCATGAGGCCGCGCATGCCGGCGAGCTGGCGAATCTGCTTGATGTTGCCTCGAGCGCCGGAGAACGCCATCATGTAGATGGGGTTGAACTTGTCGAAGTTGTCGGCCATGGCGTCGCCCACCTTGTCGGCGGTCTCGTTCCAGATGTCGATAACCTGCTTGTGACGCTCCTCGGGGCTCATGAGGCCCATCTCGTAGTCTTCGTCGATCGCGGCGACCTTCGCGTCGGCGGCGGCAAGCAGCTCGCCCTTGTTCGGGGGCACGGTGGCGTCGAAGACCGACACGGTGATGCCTGCGCGCGTGGCGTAGTGGAAGCCGGCGTCTTTCAAGCCGTCCAAGATGGCGGGCATCTCGGAGAGGCTGTAGCGGTTGCAGCAGTCTTCGATCAGGCGGCCGATTTCCTTCTTGTTCATCTCGTAGTTGATGAACGGATGGTCTTCGGGCAGCACGGCATTGAACGTGATGCGGCCGACGCTGGTCTCGATGCGCTCGCCCGCCTTGTGCTCCTCGAACACGCCATAGGCGGTAGCCACCTGCGTATCCTTGGTCAAGCGCACGAAGATCTTGGCCTGCAGGTCCAGATCGGCGCGGGCGTCGTAGGCGTTGAGCGCGTCTTCGAAGTCGACGAACACGCGGCCTTCGCCCGGGAAGCCTTCGCGCACGGCGGTCAGATAGTACAGACCGATGATCATATCCTGGGTAGGAATGGTCAGCGGACGGCCGTGAGCGGGGCTTTTGATATTGTTGGAGGACAGCATGAGCACGCGGGCCTCGGCCTGCGCCTCATTGCCCAGCGGCACGTGCACAGCCATCTGGTCGCCGTCGAAGTCGGCGTTGAAGGCGGTGCAGACCAGCGGATGCAGCTTGATGGCCTTGCCCTCGACGAGCACTGGCTCGAAGGCCTGGATGCCCAGACGATGCAGGGTAGGTGCGCGGTTGAGCAGCACGGGATGGTCGACGATGACCTCTTCGAGAACGTCCCACACGTAGCTCGCGCCGCGATCGACCGCACGCTTGGCGGCCTTGATGTTGGCGGCGTACTCGAGCTCGACCAGGCGCTTCATGACGAAGGGCTTGAACAGCTCCAACGCCATCTGCTGCGGCAGGCCGCACTGATGCAGTTTGAGGTTCGGGCCGACGACGATAACCGAACGGCCGGAGTAGTCGACGCGCTTGCCGAGCAGGTTCTGACGGAAGCGGCCCTGCTTGCCCTTGAGCATGTCGGAAAGCGACTTCAGCGGGCGGTTGCCGGGGCCCGTGACGGGACGGCCGCGACGGCCGTTGTCGAACAGGGAGTCCACGGCCTCCTGCAGCATGCGCTTCTCGTTGTTCACGATGATCTCGGGGGCACCGAGGTCGAGCAGGCGCTTGAGGCGGTTGTTACGGTTGATGACGCGACGATACAGGTCGTTGAGGTCGGACGTGGCGAAACGGCCGCCGTCGAGCTGCACCATGGGGCGCAGGTCGGGCGGAATGACCGGGATGACGTCCAAGATCATGTCGGACGGGCTGTTGTCGGACTTCAGGAACGCGTCGACCACCTTCAGGCGCTTGATGGCCTTGGCCCGCTTCTGGCCCTTGCCCGTCTCGATCGTCTCTTTGAGCTCTTCGGCGACCTTTTCCAGGTCCATGGCTTCGAGCAGGTCGCGCACGGCCTCGGCGCCCATGCCTCCCTGGAAGTAGTCGCTGTAGTTCAGGCGCATCTCGCGATAGAGGGCCTCGTCGGGCACGAGCTGCTTCGGCACGATCTTCAAGAACGTGTCGAACGCCTCGGTGCGCAGGGCCTTGCGCTCGCTGAATTCCTCGTAGATGTCGGCGATTTCCTCGTCGACCTCCTCGGGGCTCATGCGCTCGTCTTCGTCGATTTCGTCGATGAACTCGTCGTCTTCGGGCACGTATTCGGTCGACAGGCGGCGCGTCGCCTCGAT
>USEZ01000034.1 GCA_900553775.1 uncultured Slackia sp.
GGAAAATTTTAATCTTTTTGAAGAATCGAGCTCCGGGGAATACGCTCTTTGCACCTGGACCGATCGCGGCCTTCTTATCGAACCGCTTCCCGTTGAAGACGAGGATGTGAGCGTCATGGTTTTAAAACAGCTCATCGATAAGGGAATAGAAGGGGACGAGCTTGTCGCCCGATATCGACAGGAGCTCATGCGGGCACGCTACGATGCAGCGCTTATCAAAGATTCCGAAGAGGACATAACCGCTGGCAAGCTCGAACCATTCGCGGCAATGCAAGAAAGAATGCGTATGAAGTACGGCTTATAGGATTCGCCGGACCCCGTCCGTTGTCGGCGTATGAAAAAGCGAGCCTCCCGAAATGAACAGGGAAGCTCGCTTCGTATATGCGTTCGCGTCGTTCGACAACATGCCGTCAAACGACGAACCTTCGCTCTCTGGCAAAACCGCACGCGCTGCCCGAGAAACGCCTTATTTCATCGCGCAGCCGGCACCGAACAGCAGGTCTCGCTCGTCTTCGGGAAGCGCCGCGCGCGCCTGGTCGCGCAGGTTGTTCACGCCGATGAAGAACTGACGCATCATGACCACCATCAGATAACGCCCTTTCGGCGTCAGCGTGATCCGCTCGTCGTCATCGATGGCGAAAGCGCCCGACGCCTTCATGAAGGCATACTCCGCCGGCAAGCCCGCCGCGACGCTGCAGCCGAAATCGCGCTGCCACTGCTTCTTGTCGAGGCACAGGCCGAACAGCTGCATCATGAAGCGGTAACGCATACGGTTGCGCTTCGAGAAGGTCGCCTTGCCCATCAGCGACATACGGCCGCTTTCGATGGCCTCGTTGTACTCGCGCACGCTGAACGTATTCACATACTGCGTTGCGCCGAGATACGTCATGCCGCCCGAACCGATCGCGGGATATTCCTCGTAATCGACGATGTATTCGTCGATCATCTGCGACGTCCCTCGAAGCGCGCCGTCGGACGCGGGAACCGCCTTGTTGAAAGTCCAGGCCGACCCATGCACGAACGGCGGATTCTCTCCGCCCGCAAGCGTGTCGCTGATAATCTCGTAGAAACGCTGCTCGCGTTCGTAATCCACCTTGCCGACCGTCGCCGCAAGCGACTTCTCCACCGAAGGCGAAGCCATCAGCGGATAGAACGTGGTCTGGCTGGTACCGCTTTCGAGCACCATCTCCAGATCGCTACGCAGAATTTCTTCGGTCTGCGCGGGGAAGTTGAAGATCATATCCACATTGAGCGACTTGAAATACGGCGCCGCCACCTTGATGGATTCGAGGATGCTTCGGCCGCTTCCGTATTTGTCGTAGCGGTCCATCTGCTTGAGCAGGCCGTCGTCGAAGCTTTGAACGCCCACGCTCATGCGGTCGACGCGCCCCTGCAGCTTCTCGAGATACGACGGAATCAGGTGGTTCGGGTTCGTCTCGCACGAGACCTCCTTGATGGAGAACTCGCTTTTGGCCAAGTCGATCGTCTCGCACAGCTCGTCGATCATGATCGTAGGCGTGCCGCCGCCGATGTAGAGCGAATCGAAATCATAGCCGAGCTCTTTGACCATCATCATTTCGCGGCGCAGGTTCTTGAAATACGGAACGGCGCGCTCTTCGGCGAAGGGGAACCTGTTGAACGAGCAATACGGGCAAAGCCTCTCGCAGAACGGGATATGGATGTAGAGCATATACGGCTGACCGGGCGTGGGCCCGGGAATGCGCGCATCGGAGCATGGTTCGATTTTCATGAAGCGCGATGAGCACATGCGCACCGCACGCGTAAGAAGGCGTTCGCTAAACATACCGTCCTAACCCTCAAGGGCTCGCAGCGCGATATCGTAGCGCATCTGCTTGCCTTCGAAATTGATCTTGTCGCACGCTTCGTAAGCAAGTTCGCGCGCCTCTTCGAACGTATCGGCAAGCGCCGTGACGTTCAGCACGCGGCCGCCGTTGGTGACAAGCTCCTCGTCGGCGTTGAACGCGGTGCCCGCATGAAACACCGTGACGCCCTCAAGCTCCTCGGCTTCTTCGATGCCCAGGATGACCTTGCCCTTCTCATAAGCGCCCGGATACCCTTCGCTCGCCAGAACCACGCACACGGCGCACTTGTCGCTCCAGCGCAGATCGACGGCGCTCAGGCGGTCTTCGGCCACGGCGGAGAACACCTCAAGGGCGTCGCTTTCCATGCGCGGCATGATGACCTGGGTTTCGGGGTCGCCGAAGCGGGCGTTGAATTCGAGCAGCTTGGGGCCTTCCGCGGTCAGCATGAACCCGCCGTAGAGCACGCCCTGGTACGGATTGTCGAAATCCTGCGCCGTGGCAGCGGCGGCCTGCTGCATGATTTCCTGCATGCGGTCCTCGAGCTCGCGAGTGACGCACGGAACGGGGGAATACACGCCCATGCCGCCCGTGTTCGGGCCGCGGTCGCCGTCGTAGGCGCGCTTATGGTCTTGGGCGCACGGCATGCACAGGGCCTTGCCGCCCGCCAGAAACGCCAGCATGCTGCACTCGGGGCCTTCGAGCATCTCTTCGATGACCACGACGCTTCCTGCGGCGCCGAAATCGCCGGCGAAGCAGTCGCGCACGGCTTCTTCGGCATCTTCCATGCAATCGGCCACGATGACGCCCTTGCCGGCTGCCAGACCGTCGGCCTTCACCACGATGGGAGCGCCAACCTCGTGCAGGTAGTCCAAAGCCTCCTGCTCGGTGGTGCACTTCTTATAGCCCGCGGTGGGCAGGTTGTGGGCCATCATGAACTCCTTCGAGAAGCTCTTGCTGCCCTCGAGCCGGGCACCCTGGGAATCGGGGCCGAACACGGCGATGCCCGCCTCGCGCACTTTCTCGGCCACGCCCGCCACCAAGGGAGCCTCGGGGCCGACGACCACCAGATCGATAGCGTGGTCGCGGGAGAATCCGATCACCGCGTCGGCGTCCTCGGCGTTCAGGGGCACATTCTGGGCGATGGTCGCCGTGCCGCCGTTGCCGGGAGCGACATACAGTTCCCCGATACAGGGAGATTTTGCAATAGCCCACGTCAATGCATGTTCGCGGCCGCCGCCGCCCAACACCAATACGTTCACGTCGAGCTCATCCTTTCATATGACCGCGAGGCATGCCGCCCCGCGCTATCCACGCTTCGCGGCCGACCCGCAAAGCTCTTCTATCGTCGAGAACCCGAAGGCTATGCCCCCGGGTTCTTTGCGCCTCTTTCGATGCGGCATGAAAAAGCCGCAGCATGCCTTGTGAAAATGCTACCAACCGCGCATGAACGTCTGATTGCGATCGGGGCCGACCGAGATAATGGTGGCCTTCACGCCGCTCAAACGCTCGATTTCAGCGACATAGTCTTTCGCTTCCTGGGGAAGCTCGTCGAAGCTTTTCGCCGAAGAGATGTCCTTGCCCTTCCAGCCGGGCATGGTCTTATACACCGGCTTGGCATGGAACAGCACGCTTTGCTGCATGGGGAAATAGTCGTAGCGCTTGCCGTCGCATTCGTAGGCCACGCAGATTTTCAGCTCGTCGAACGCGGAAAGCACGTCGAGCTTGGTCAGCGCGATGTCGGTCAGGCCGTTGACCTCGGCCGCATAGCGCGCGATCACCGCGTCGAACCAGCCGCAGCGACGCTTGCGACCCGTGGTGACGCCGTACTCGTGGCCCTCGGAACACAGGGTGTCGCCGTCGATGGCGTCCTGGCCCTCGCCGCCGTTTTCGGGATACAGCAGCTCGGTGGGGAAGGGGCCCGCGCCGACACGCGTGACATAGGCCTTCTGAATGCCGAGCACGCGGTCGATAGCCGTGGGGCCGACGCCCGAACCGGTAGCCGCACCGCCCGCGCAGCACGAAGAGCTGGTCACGAACGGATAGGTGCCGTGGTCGATGTCGAGCAGGGTGCCCTGAGCGCCTTCGAACAGAATCTGTTTGCCCTCGCGCAGCGCATCGTTGAGCAGCTGGGCGGTTTCGGCCATATGGGGACGGATGACGTCGGCATACGGCAGGTACGCCTCGCAAATTTCGTCCACCGTGAAGGTACGCTTGCCGTAGACCTTCTCAAGGATGGCGTTCTTGGTCTCAAGAGCCGCCTCGACCTTCATGCGGAATACATGCTCGTCGAGCAGATCTTGGATACGGATGCCGCTTCGGGCGGCCTTGTCCTGATAGCACGGGCCGATGCCGCGATTGGTGGTGCCGATTTCGTTTTTGCCCAAACGGAACTCGGACGCCTTGTCCAGCTCGATGTGATACGGCATGATCACATGCGCATCGCAGGAAATCTTCAAGCGCTCGCAGCTCAAGCCTTCGCCTTCGAGCATCTTCATTTCTTCGACGAGTACCTGGGGATTCACCACGACGCCGTTGCCGATGACGGGCACGGCATCTTCGTACATGATGCCCGAGGGGATCAGATGAAGGGCGAGTTTCTTGTCGCCGTGGATAACGGTATGACCGGCATTATTGCCGCCCTGATAGCGCACCACGTAGTCGAAATCGCGGGCGATCAGGTCGGTGACCTTGCCCTTGCCTTCGTCGCCCCACTGGGCGCCGACCAAAACCACGTTCGGCATGTTCGTCCTTTCGATTGACATCCCTGAATAGGAAAAATGCGTTAGACAACCTTTAGATTATAGCGCTACCACCGTGCAGTCTGCGGCGTATCGCTTGACGGCATCAAGAATCTCCTTATGACACGTGAAAAGAATCACCTGGCGCGAACGGGCGAGCTCGGCGAGCGCTTTCACGGCTCCCACCCTGCGATTATCGTCGAAGTTCACGAGGATGTCGTCGGCCAGCACGGGAATGCCCGCGCCGACGTCTGCGGCACACTCCAAAAGCGCGATGCGCAAGGCGAGATACAGCTGCTGACAGGTGCCCATCGAAAGGAATCGGGGATCGAACCTTCGGCCTACGGCGTCTACCGCCACAAGCGCGCCGTCCTCGTCCATGAGGACCCGCTGCCACTTTTCGTTCGTCATAAGGCGCAACAGCTCCGACGCCCTTCGGTAGGCGGCGGGGACGCTTTCGCTCTTCCACGCATCGAGAGCCTTCTCCAAAGCCCGGCGGGCAAGCAGCAATTCCGCAAGCTCGGCGGAAGATTCTTCTTTGCGGGTCGCGATCTGCGCGGCGCGCGTCTTCAAGACGTCGTAGTCGTTCAAACGGATGCCTGCCTGCAACGCCTGCTTCAGCTCGCCCGTTCGCGCATCGGAGACACGCATGCGGTTCATGGCCTCGTCACGCCGGCCGCGCAGGCTCCCTTCCAACTGTTCGAGGGCGGATGCGCCCCCGCCCGAAGAAATGCCGCATCGGGCGAGCAGGCTCGCCCTGAGCGCGCGGGCGCGGTCGGCCTCCTGTTCGCAACGGGCGCGGATTCCGCCTTGTTCGGTGCGAAACCGAAGCCGCTCGGCGGCGCGCAAGCGGCGCGCACGGGACGCCTCTACCGAATCGCGGGCTCGGGAAAGCGATTCATGCGCCCCTTCGAGCCCCATCGACGCAAGGCTCTCTTTCACCCTCAGCGAAAGCAGCAGATCTTCCTGCTCGCAAGATTCCAACACGTCGCGGGCGATGTTCATCGCGCGAACTGACGATGTTTCACGTGAAACGCCCCGAGAACGGCGGCCTGCGCGCAAGGCCGCAATCCCGCACGCCACGCCCGCGATGACGACAAGCGCCGACGCGAAGGCGACGAGCGTCTCGCCGCGCAAGGCCGCGAAGGCCAGAAGGCCGAGGCCGACGACCGATAGAATCGCCGCAAGGACCAGCGCCGCCGAAACGGACGGCATGCCTTTTCGGCCATCCGCAGGCCCTTCCTCGACGGAGACCTCGGCGCGCGCCCTGTTGAAAGCATCGCGCGCGGCGTCGAGGCGATTTTCGATGCGGGCCTTTTCGGATTCGAGACGCTCGATTTGCGCCAACGCCGCCGTTTCCGCCTCTTCGTCGAAAAGCGGCGCGGCGGAAACCGGGCGCGACGCCTCCTCGGCCGCAAGCCGGGCGTCGCACTCGTCCATCCGCCTGCGGTTGTCCCGCTCGACCTCCTCAAGGCGCGCGACTTCGAGCCGTGCCGAAGCGATGCTTTCTATGCGGGCGTTCATATCCGCGATATCGGCCGATGCCGCATCGTGCATCCCGGCGAGCTCTTCGTATTCGCGATACTCGTCTTTCAGCGCGTCGGATTGCTCGCGCGCATGCGCGATCAGGTGCTTGCATTCCTCCTCTTCGGCGGCGAGGTTCACGAACGAATGGGCGGCGGCGGAAGAACGGCTCGTATACGACGCTATCTCTTTATCGAGGGCCGCCAGCACCGAGGCGGGGGAGACTTCGAGCCCGGCGCCGGCCGTGAGCAATTTCGCCGTGACATCGGTCGCCCCTTCAAGACCGCGAAGCTCGTCGCTCGTCAACGCGAACATCGTCGAAAACGTGTCCTTGTCTATCGCATCGAGCAAAGCAGATGCCTTGTCGGGGGAAAACGAGGGGCCGTCCGCATTGCGCGTACGGGATACCTCGCATTCTTCCCCCGTCTCGGCATCGACGAAAAAGAGCGTTCCCGAACGCTCGGCCGCTTTGGGGCGGTAGACGTTTCTGCCGCCGTGCGCCTTCTCCCATCCGAACAAAACGCCGCCGATGAATGCATTCAGCGTGGTCTTTCCCGTCTCGTTTTCCCCGTATACCACGTTCAATCCAGCAGAGAAAGGACCGACCGACGCATCGAAGAAGCGGCCGAACGCCGCCATATGCAGGCGGCGCAGATATATGCGCGACGTCTTCATCGGCGCTCCTCTCCGTCGACCATCGTCAAAAGCCTGTCTTCCGCACGTTCGGACAACGCGGCCAGACGTTGCACCACGCTGCGCGGGACGCTCAGGCCGCGGCGGGAGAACTCCTCCTGCAGATACGACAGCTGCCCTTGAGGATCGGAAGCGTCTTCGCGGGCAATGCGCAGCATCGTTCCTTCGAATGTGCTCGATGCTGCAAGCTTCTCCTTGTCGCGAACGGGTGTCGTCGAGCAAAGAAGCGCGTCGCAATAGAAAGAAGGATAGCTTTCGTTGAGCTCGCGCCGCAGCGTTTCCAAAACGCCGGGGTCGGACAGCTCCGCATGCAGGCGGGTCGATCCGACAAGCTCGATGCGCGCCACCATCTCTTCGCACGGCACTTCGGCATTCCTGTCGAACATCGCCCGCACGCATGCCGACACCACCGCGTCGGTCCCGACGCACGACGAAACGTCGACATCCAGCTTCTCCCAATCGACTTGAGATGTCGCTATGAAAGAAACCCTGTTCGGCAGCCCTTTTTCAAGCGTGACCTTCAAACAGCCGCGTGCGCCCGTCTCTTTAATGTCGCGTCCCTGGGCGCATCCGCAAAACGCGATTTTCGGATCGTTTTCGGGAATGAGGAAGCGTTTGTGGATATGTCCGAGCGCCCAATAATCCATATCGGCCGCCAACAACGCCTTTTCGGAGGTGGGAGCCTTGTACGGGTCCATCCACAACCCCGTATGGAGCATGCCCACGCAAAACGGCGCATCGTGCCCGCACGCCTCCTGCGCCGCGGCGCGCGTCATGCCTGCCGAAATGTCTTCGCCTTTGGGCAACGTCGAAAACCCGCGGGCGGCGATGATGGCAGACGGGCGCCCGCCTTTTTCGAATAGGACGAACGACGGCTTGTCGGAAGGCAGCAAGCAGACATTGGAGGGAAGGTCGCACTCCACTTCGCGCCAATTCGAAAACGGGTCGTGATTGCCCGCAATGATGTAGACGGGGACACCCCGCGCTTCGAGGCGCTTCATCCCGGCAAGAAAACGACGGTAATGCGCATAGCTCGGCTTATCCGTATCGAATATATCGCCCGCCAACAGCAGAAAATCGGCCGTTTCGTCGATGCAGGCCTGGATAACGCAGTCGTATGCGTCGGGAATGGCCGTCGCCAAACGGTCGGCCCAAGAAGAAGACAGCGCCCTCAGGCCGCGGAAAGGCGCACCCAGATGGATGTCGCCCGAATGAATGAATGTCACACGCTCGCTCATGCTTCGAGTCTAGCGCAAACGCCGCACAGTCGCGGGCGCGCTTCGCCCGACGGAGCCTAGATCTGCGAGGCGTCGATGTAATTGCCGAACTTGGTGTATTCGGGATTGAACGACAGCGTGATATCGCGCGTCGCACCGTTGCGGTGCTTCGCCACGATCAGCTCGGCCGTACCCCAATCGGGGCGACCCTCCTGCTCGCCCTCGACTTCGTCCATGCTTCGGTCGATGAACATGACGATGTCGGCGTCCTGCTCGATGGAACCGGATTCGCGCAGGTCGGAAAGCATCGGGCGCTTCGTGCCGCGCATCTCGACAGCGCGAGAGAGCTGGGAAAGCGCAAGCAGCGGCATATTCAGCTCTTTCGCCAGCACCTTCAAACCGCGGGAAATCTCGGCGACCTCCACGGCGCGGTTACCGTCGCGACGGTTCGACGGCGGCTGCATCAGCTGCAAATAGTCGACGATAATCAGGCCTTTTTCCTTATCGCGCAATTGGCGCCGCGCTTTCGCGCGCATTTCGAGAAGAGACAAGCCGGGCGTATCGTCGATATACAGCTCGAGCCCGGAAAGCGTGGCGGCCGCATTCATGATGGCGTTCCAGTCGCCTTCGGAAAGCTTGCCCTGGCGCAGTTGCCCCAGGTTCACGCGCGCTTCGGCGCACAGGATACGCTGGACCAGCTGGTTCGCGCCCATCTCCAAACTGAACAAAGCCACCGCCGCGCCCGATTTCGCCGCATTGGTTGCAAGGTTCAATGCGAACGAAGTCTTGCCGACGCCCGGCCGTGCGGCAAGAATCAGCAGATCGCCGCCGCGCAAGCCCCAAAAGAGGCGGTCGACATCGGTGAAGCCCGTCGGAACGCCCGCCATATGATTCTGGTTGTTCACCAAGTCGTCGATTTCATCGAACGCCTGCGTCAAAAGGTCGGTGATGTTCTGAAACGACGACGACACACGCTTCTGCGTGACGTTGAACAGCATCTTTTCCGCTTCTTCGATGACCTCGTTGGTGTCGTCGGGGGCGTCGTAGGCAAGCGCGTTGATATTGGTCGACGCATACACCAAATCGCGCAGCACGCTCGTGCGCTTGACGATTTCGGTATGGCTTTTCCAGTTCGTCAGGGCAAGCGTGTTGTTGGCAAGCTCCACCAGATACGGGCGGCCTCCTACCGCTTCAAGCTGGCCTTCGGCGGCCAGACGCTCGGCAAGCGAAATCTGGTCGATGGGGATATGGCGCGTATTCAGCTCGAGCATACCCTCGAAAATGCGCTGATGGGCGGGGCGGAAGAAATTCTCGGGGGTCAGCTTGGTGGCGATATCGTCGACCGCCTCGGGATTGAGCATGCAAGCCGCAAGCACCGATTTCTCGGCTTCGATATTGTTCGGCAGCGTACGCCCCGTCGTGGATTGCAAAACGGGGGAGGAGGTGTTTTCGGCCATATCTACATGCTCCATATGTCGATCGAAAAGACGGATTATCAACCGACCATGATAGTGGATGAACCCGCGAACAGCGCTTCGAAGCCCGCGAAACTACGCAAGCCGCGCAGCGGCAGCGTTTCGACAGGCGGCCTCGCGCCTGACCTTGGAAACCCCGGCGCCTCATTCGTCGACGCCGTCGATGAAATCGAGCAATCCCTCGCGCGAGTTCACATTCAATTTCGCATAGATGTGGCGCACATGCGTGCGCACGGTGTTCTCGGAAATAAAAAGTTTCCTTGCTATGTAGCCGTGATTGTACCCGCGGGCGAGATAATAAAGCACCTCTTTTTCCCTCCGGGATATCCCCAGCGATTCTTCCAGTTCATCGCAACGCCGGCTGATATACGAACCCGGCCTCAAATCGTCTATCACGCGCGCGTTTTTCTCCCTCTCGGTTTCAAGGGCGTACCAAACGGCTATAAGCGCCATATACACGGTAAGAAGCAGCAGGCAGAGGTCTTTTCCCGCAATCCCTATGGTATGGATAAGCGCCATGCCGAACATCGCCGCCAAGGAAAAATGGAGAGGCACAGTGCCGCAGGCGCCGTCGTACGAACCGACCGCACGGCGGCGACCAGGCTTGCCCATGTAACCAATGCGATTGCGGAAAACCCCGCAGATTGGACGATTTGAAACAAAGCCTGAACCCATACGGATTCGACACGCAATGCAGGCAAAACAAGAATCACGGCGACTGCGCAAGGGAGAAGAATTCCCTGCATCAGAAAAACCGCAGACGAAGGGCGGTGAAACACGATAACGGCCGTCACCGTCGCAGCAATGCAAGGACCGATGAACAGGCGAGCCTCGTAAAGAGGAAGCGTCGAATGCGCTATTTCGCCCGATGCGACAGGATCCCATGTCAGCCCGAAGATGAACACCGAAAGCATCGCTCCCGAAGCAGGAAGCCAGAGAATCTTCAGCGCGAAAGAAAACCGTTGTCCTAGCGATGTCGAAGAATCAGGCTCATCTCCGCAAGTTTCTTCCGACGAAGAAGCATCGATCCAATGCGGTGCTTGAAAGAGAACCGCAGACGCCGCAACCGACAATAAAACCGCCGGGAAATACCATTGCGCGGAAAACAGGGACGTCGTCGAGAATCGCACCATTCCGTCAACCGCAAGAGCGATAGCGGAAGACGCCAGAACATCGACCATGGCATAACGCGCGCACGTTCTGAGCCATATCATCCCCATCAGAGCCAACGAAGCGCCCGCGAACAATCCTGGAACGAACGGCGGGAGAAGACCCGTCCACGCAATGATCGTCGCCACCGATACGATGGCCGCCCCGAAAGATACGCAGGCGAATTCTCTGCCTTCGACGAACGAGGGCGATTTTTTCCGTCGGAGCCAAAAAGCAATCGAGCATAAACAGGCGAGCGCAACGCCCCAAAGAATCCCTTGGGCCGCGAGATAGGAAGCGCCCTCCTTCGCTCCCGGCACCCCGTCGATCAAAAGCATTAAAGCGGCATAGAGAAACCCCGCCCCTATGATATCGACACGGATTTTCCCCATGCATCCCTCCAGAACTCCGAAAAAACACCAGTCATCATATTCCGATGAGCATGCCATTTCCCGCTCAAAATGAAAAAAATATCGCCTCTGACCTGGAATCACCAATTTCAGCGATATCGAATGGCCGCTTTCGGCCTTACGTTTTCACCGGTCCGAACAACAGGACTGCGAAAAAATGCGGCCCGCCCTGGTGCAGAACACGACGCCCCTCCCTCCTTCATCCGTCGACTGCATGCCATGGCGGGCCCGTCAACGAGGAAGGGGAGGCTATGTCCACCACAGGCTTGAGTCGTCGCGACTTCTTTAAGGGAGCGGCCGCCGGAACAATGGGAGTCGCCGCGCTGGGCGCTCTGGGAGGCTGCGCTCCGAGCAATGCGAAAAGCGCGACGTCTTCGGCAGGCGAAGCGAACCAGCCGGGCACCTATGACGTCATGGCGGAGCTGTCCACGTACAACCGCGGCGAAAATCCCGACAAAACCGCAGCCGCCACGCCCGAAGAATTCATCATTTCGAAAGGCGACGGCGTGCTTTCCGCCGGAGGCGGCGTTGAAGAGCTCGGTATTTCTCCCGCCGATTTCATGCTCGATACTCCCGCATGGCTCGGAACCGCTCCCGAGATTGCCGATATAGCCGACGAAGAGTCGTGCGAAATCCTCGTCATCGGTGCGGGCAACGCAGGCACGGCGGCGGCGTTGCATGCTCAGGTGCTTGGAGCGAACGTATGCCTCGCAGAAATGCAGACCTACGACGAATACGACGAATACGCTTGCGACATGGCCTGCTATAACTCGAGGAATTTCCTCGACAAGGGCACGCCCGAGGTCGACACCATGGAGGTGTTCAACGAATACATGCGGCTTTCGCGCGGCCACGCCCACCAGAAGTTGGTGCGCGATTACGCAACCCGTTCGGGCGAGATGCTTGATTTCCTCATGGAATACATCCCCCAGGATTACATCGACCGGTATGCCCACACGTCCAACTACAAAGGCAACGACAACTTCTCGGGCGAGTGCTGCGGCCAGAAATCGTGGCCCGCCATGACTCAGTGGCGCGACGTCGATTCGAACATCAACATGTGGCCCTTCGTCATCCGAACCCTCCATGCGGCGCTCGAAGAGCAGGGCGGCACCATTAAATGGGGCTATCAGGGCGTTGTGCTGACCCAGGCAGAAGACGGATCGGTGAACGGAGCCATCTTCAAAGACGTGGACGGCGTCTACCATAAGATCTCCGCCAAGGCCGTTTTGATGGCGGCGGGCGATTTCGGCGGCAACCCCGACATGCGCCTCGATCTTGCCGACCAGATGCGCAATACTGGATGGTCGCACGGACTCGACCGCAACGATCCCTCCAACCTCGGCGGCATGGGTCGCGACGGCAGCGGCATTCGCATGTGCCTATGGGCAGGAGCCACGATGGAAGGCGGTCCGCGCGCCGGCCAAGCATGCGGCATCAACGGCGTTCCCGGATTCGCATTCGGCGGCGCATGGCCCTGCTTCGGCAACGACGGCAAGCGCTTCATCAACGAAACCATGGTCAAGCACGGCACGAACGGCTATCTCGACATGCTTCCTCCCGACTTCCTGATGGCCAACGTGACCGACGCCAACTGGGAAACCTATCTTTCCTATCAGGGCTACGGCCATGAGACCATGGACCGCTCTTCGGACTATATG
Organism: uncultured Slackia sp.; assembly: GCA_900553775.1. GTDB lineage: Bacteria > Actinomycetota > Coriobacteriia > Coriobacteriales > Eggerthellaceae > Slackia. The sequence goes on from USEZ01000034.1 coordinate 12,691, forward strand.
GTCGAGGAAGTTCGCCAGAACATGGCCGATTACAAGACCGGCCCTGACGGATTCAACGTGCGCGCGTTCTCCCGTTTCGGCAAAGAATATATGCCCGTCTACGCCGCTGACACGCTCGACGAACTCGCCGATATCATCGGCTACACGGGAGAGGCGAAAGAAAACTTCCTCGCCGAAGTGCAACGCTACAACGAGCTATGCGAAAAAGGACATGACGACGATTGGGGATGCGACCCGCAGAATCTCTTCCCCATCAAAGACGCTCCGTTCTTCGCAAGCTTCGGAAAGACGGGAGGCAATCCCTCGAACGGCCTCTGCCAGCACGCCGCCGTCTGCACCGACGGACGCTACCAGGTGCTCACCGGCGAGAAAAAGCCCATCAAGGGCCTTTACGCCGCAGGCAACAACTGCGGACAGCGCTACGGTATCCAGTATGCAACCCCGACAGCAGGCAATAGCTGCGGGTCGGCGTTGACGAGCGGCTATTGCGCCGCCGAATCGGTCGTCGAAGACGTCAAGTAAAATCAGCCCAGCGCCACCGTGAGCCAACGAAGGCCGGCGAGAATCCTCGTCGGCCTTCGGCTTGAACCGGCCACTCCATTCTCTCCGAAGTCATAGAAAGAGGAATCCCCGATGACCCGCCTCCCTCTTACCATGAAAATCGAAATTCCCTTCGTGAAAAGATGCCCTCGAGGGCTCTGTCGCTCCAACGACGATTGGGACACCCCGCGCATGGAAGAATACGTCAAGGCGGTCGAAAAGGAGGTCATAGCGAACGCCGACCAATTCGATGATTGCTCGATCGAGGCAATTCGCCTTGGGGGAAGATGCGCCTCCCTGGCTCCTGCCCCTTGCGTCGCAGACCTCATGAGAACCGTTCGCCAGCTGTATCACGTGGCCGAAAACGCCCCTGTAAGCATGACGGCATCCATTGCGGATATTTCGGGAGCGACTATGCCTTTCTTCCGAAGGGCGAAAATCACCCGATTCGATTTCATGATGATGTCGCTTGACACGTTCGATTTCGCGCGTCTCAATACGAGGGACAATCTGAGGGATTTCCCCCTCATATGCGAATGCTTCCTCCATTCTTACGCAAACGACACGCTGGGGCTTGTTCTTGCGTACGGGTTAAAGGGAAACACCACCGTGTTCAGGCGCTCTCTTATGGCTGCTCTGCGCGGAGATTGCCGCCATATCGAACTGACGCGATGGACGAAGCAAGAAGCAGCAGACGACGAGGAGGCGAAAGCCCAGTTAGACGAAGCCCGGGCGATTCTCTCCGACGCGGGATTTGAAGAATACGCCCCTCTCTTCTTTTCGCTCGCCGGCCACGAAGACCCCTGCATTGCCGCCGAATCAAACGACCTCGATATCATCGCCTTCGGAATGGGCGCGCAGACCCGCATAGATGGGGTGAAAAGCACCAACACGTTCGATTCGGAGCTCTATTTAAGCCATCCCGACGACTTTTCTCTTATCACCGCGAGCATAGCATCCGTGCGATAGGCCTTTCTGCAAAAAAAAAATGCCCCGCCGAGTGAACTAGACCCCAAAAGTAGGACGGATAAATAAAGTTCTCAAGCGGCTCTTATCGAATGACCCCGGTACTGCAC
>USEZ01000035.1 GCA_900553775.1 uncultured Slackia sp.
ATTTCTCGGCCTGCGCGGCGGCTTCGGCACGCGCCTTGCGCCCTTGATGCGCAGCCTGGGAAAACGATGCCGACGAAGCGTTCGACCCTGCGGCCTTTGCGGCGCCGCGCTTCGTCGAGGTGCGAAAACGCCCCGATGCCGCATGCGCCGCCTTCGATTGCGCCGCATGCGCGCGCGGGCGCGACGGCGACGGTTTCGCGGAAGCTCCCGCGTGATATTTCTTCTTCTCTTCCATGCCGCCCATTGTAGCGTGCGGCCCGGCGGAAACGAGCGCACCGCGCCGCATCCACAAGGGACACAGCAAACGGCGGAAAAAACGAGTCAGTCCACCTCGACAACTACTTTCACCTTGAGCCCGAACTCCGCAAGCCGCATCTCGAAATCGTCAAGGGTCATTCCGATCAAGTCGGCCGCCTGGGCTTTGTCCCCATCGCACTTTTCAAGCAAAAGAGCGAGCCTGCGTCTCTCGTCCGCGGCATCAGCACACGCACGAGGCAAAACCCGGTTCTGGGCCGATGCGGCAGCAGCCGACATCGACCTGGCAGGAGCCTCGAAACATACCCCCGACGAAAGCGCGTTGGCAATATGGGCAGGAAGGTCGTCGACCGTTGCCGAGGCGCCTTGCCCGGCCATGATCAAGCATCTTTCGACCACGTTGCGAAGCTCCCGCACGTTTCCAGGCCATGTGTAACGCGAGAGCACATCGGCCACGCTCGAATCGAAGGGAGAGTATTCGAGCATGAGCGATTTCGAAAGCTCTTTGTTGAAAAAGTCGGCGAGCAAAGAAACATCGCTTGCTCGCTTGCGCAGCGGCGGCAGCTCTATTTCAACCATGCTCAAACGATAATAAAGATCGGCCCTGAATTTCCCCAAGTCGATCATTTGCTGCACATCCTGATTGGTTGCGGCAAGAAACCTCACGTCAAGCTTCTTCGGCTCCACGGCTCCCAGACGCGTCACCTGCTGCTCCTGTATGGCACGAAGCAATCCCACCTGCAAATCGATCGGCATCTCGCCGATTTCGTCCAAGAACAGCGTCCCCCCGTTCGCAGCCTCCATCTTGCCTACGGAGCCGCCCTCTTTCGCGCCGGTGAATGCGCCGCTCTCGTAGCCGAAAAGCTCCGCGGCGAACAAGTCTCGGGGAATGGCGCCGCAGTTGATGGCGACGAAGGGGCCCTTACGGCCCGAAAGGCGATGCAGCACCCGAGCGACAACTTCCTTGCCCGTGCCCGTCTCTCCGAGCAAAAGAACGTTCGCCTTGATGGGAGCCACCTTCTTCACGAGTCTATCGACCTTGCTCCATTCGGTCGATTCGCCGATGTAGTCGACCGCTTCACGAACGGTTTTGCGGCGCGGCCTCGATTCGATGTCCCTTTCGACACGCATGCCTTCGTCCGTCTTGAACACAAACACGACGTATGTGATTCCGTTTCCCACCTCGACGGGGCATCGCCTGATAAGGTCGAGACGTTTCCCTTCTTTTTTCCTTCCCTTCTTGAACATAACAGGCATCGGCTCGCCCTCGTCGACGGCCTCCGTCATAACCCGCCCAAGGGGAGTCTCTTTCGCGAGATACTCGGACAACGATTGCGACGCGTAAGAATACGAGTCGTATTTGGCAACAAAAGGACGCATGGCTTCGTTCGCCGTCAGAATTCGGCCCTCTCTGTCAAGCACGAGCACGGGCACATCCATCAGACGCAAAAGAGGGTTGAAGAACTCGGCCGTGGCAAGCTTCGCCCTCATCCCCCTTTTGGCCAAAAAGAGCTCGTTCGCCAAGTCGACGGCGGTCGCGCACATGTCCAATGCGTAATCGGGAAGAATTTCAAAGGGGTCGTTGATGTTGAGCGCCCCGAAATAATTTCCCCGGTTGTCGACATAAGGAGCACTCACCCCCGAATACGTCTGGGAAATGGCGCGATACTGCTCGAAGCCCTCGATGCGCACGGGCTTTTTTTCATACGGAACGACGGTCGCATTGCCCGTTCCCACCTCTTCCTCCAAGACGAACGTCCCAAACGTGCGCGGATAGTAACTAAGCGGCGAATGAAAGCCGAATACGAAGTTCTCATGATCCATCAGCGACACGTTGCAGTTGAGCAAGGCGACGAGCATGCGCATGATGGGGGTGTTGACGTCGAGGGAATGGGCGTAATTGCTGCGCTTCTCGCGTAAAAGGTTCTCGTCCATGACGGGAAACGACGAAGACCAGGGATTCACGCCGGCCGCTTTGCACCGCTTCCACGACCGAGCGACTTCGGGACGTACGACTTCCTCGTCGATAACGCCCGTCGTTATGAATCTCCTCCAGGCCTCTGCCTGGTGCTTCCGGCTATACATGCGCGCTCCTTCCCCTCTGCTGACAAAGCTTCGTCTACCGACCATCACGCCTTTTTCATTCGGCGTTTCATCTGGGAATCGATTCCTATCGCCTCGCGATATTTGGCGACGGTTCTGCGTTTGATCTGGATGCCCTCGGCATTCAAAAGCCCAGTTACCGCGGAATCGCTCAAGGGTTTTTCCGGATCTTCCCCTGCGATGATCGCCCGAATGCGCTCCTTGATATCGAACGAGGAAACCGCGCTTTTGCCCGACGGCGCCTTCGTTCGGGGCATGGCGCGGGTGAAAAACATCTTCAGAGGAAACGTCCCCCGAGGGGTCTGGGCGTATTTTCCCTGCACCGTTCTGCTGATCGTGGAAGCATGCACATCAAGCGCCTCGGCCGCTTGCTGCATGGTCAAAGGCGCGAGACTGCCATCGGGCGATGTGAAGAATCGAAATTGCTTCTCGACAAGGAAGACGCCGAATCTGTGCAGTGTAATACCGCGTTGCTCTATGCTCTGTAAAAACGCTTCGGCATCTTTGCGCTTTTCCTCGAGATACGTGAGCGCCTGGGCCGCAAGGCCCTCGTCGTCCAACATTGCCAGATATTCGGCGTTCAAACCGATGCCGGGTCCGATGGAGCCGGTCACTTCGACGGAGAAATCGCTGCCCGAACGACGAATGACGATATCGGGAATGATATAGCGGGCATCGGGCCTTTGCCAAAACGAAGCGCCGGGACGGGGATTCATGTCGGCGACGACCCGGCAAAGAAAACCTGCTTCCTCCGCCGAGACGCCAAGCGCCCTTGATATGGAAGAAAGCCTGTTCGCGGCAACATCTTCGAGATGACGCCGTATAAGCGTCCTGAGCGCAGGGGCATAGGGGTCGTCGTCTTGAACCTGAAGAAGAAGGCATTCCGCAAGATCGCGTGCGCCCACGCCCGCAGGTTGCAAAGACTGCAGGCAGCTCAACCCTCGGGCGGCAAACGACGCCGACACCCCGCATTCGAACGCAATCGCAGACAAGTCACCGGCGAAATAGCCGTCTTCCGTGACGTTTTCTATCAAGACGTCCATCAGCCGACGTTCGTCCTCGGACAAGCGCATCCCCGCCGTTTGGACATGCAGGTATTCTTGCAGGGTTTCGGTTTCCGCACATTCGTCCTGTATACGGGAAAAATCCCATTCTACAGACGATGCCGGGCCTCGTTCGCAATGACGAGAGAGAGGGGGAGGGGTGATTTCCGCAGCATTGCCGAACGCCGACGCATCCTGCGATGACCGGGCAAGGCCGCACCCGTCGTTTTCAGGCAATTCGCCGTAGGAGAAAAGCCCGTCGGAGAAATCTATCTCGATCAAAGGATTCGATTCGGCGGCCTGCTCTATGTATTCGGGGAGAGACGCAACGGGCAAGGCCAAGACCTCAAGGCCCTGCAACGCCGTCGGCGTGAGACAGGCCCTCGTCTTCGTCGCAACGGATGATGACGAGCGGGCGGCTGTGGCCATGCGTTCCACGCGCAATCCCCCTTTCATAATGCGGATTCTCATTTTAACGGTTGGTCTTGCAGAGAAAATATCGAATCGTAGGGCTTTTCGATTCCTGAAAGAAATAAATGCCGCTTGGCATGGTTTGTGCTTTCCCCTTTAAGGGGGCTTACGCCTACAATCGCGCACGGACGCAGCGTCGATGCGCGGCTTTTCGCCCTTATGCAACGATGCGAAAAGCGCATCGCCGACATGGCGGGCGAGCGCACGAAAAGGCGGAGCGCCGAAACGCCCCGCCTTTGCGCGAAAGCATAGACTGCCGCATCCGCCCTTGCGGGCGCCTTTTCCTAACGTTGCCTTTCGGCTTCGGGCGCCGGATCGGCAGGGCCCGCATAGGTCTGGACGATCGACGCATACGTGCGCGCCTCGTCGCCTACGACTTCAAGGTCGGTATCCATCCAATGACGTCGACGGATCGCCACAAGCGCCCACTCTTTGGCGCTGCCTTTGATGTAGTTCTCAGAAGCCGGGTCGCCCTTCTCCCAGATTTCGCCCGAAGGAAGCGTCAGTTCGAGGCGCATCGGCACTTCGGGGTCGAACTCGAGGCCGTTCACGTTATACATGTTGGGACGGCCTTGCCACGAAAGGAACAGCGTGGAAGCGATGCGGTCTTTCACGACGGGATCGATGCCGAGGGCGTCGTAGATATCCACGGAGTGCGCCCACAGCTCCATCAGACGAGCGGAAGCAAGCGAACGGTTCGACATCGGCGGAATGCCCGCGGCCCACGGAACGCGGCTCTTCGGACCGCCTTCCATGAAGGCGGCGTTCATGATGCTGCGCTGCTCGCGCCACCAGGAAAGAATTTCGGCGCCGGTCATATCCTGGCACCTCATCACATGGTAGTGGTCGTCCTGGTCGGAAAACGCATCGGCGACCGCGTTCACGCTCTCGCCGCGACCGCGCAAAAGTTCCGCCGCGCAATAGTCGAAAAACGCAATATGGGCGATGACGTCTTTGAGCTTCCACGTGGTGCAATACGAAGCCATTTTGTTCCAGTCGTCTTCGGTGAAATCCTGCACAAGCACGTCCACCTGGGCCTGCTCGGCAATCAGATCGCCCATCGGGTCGAATATCTCCGCCATGTTCTTCCTCCTGTCAACCATGCCGAAACATCGTCCGGCGCGAATCTGCTAGTTCCGGTACTGCTTCTGGATGGCGCGGCCCGCAATGTGGACCATGATTTCGTCGGTTCCGGCACCGATGCGATAAACGCGCTGATCGCGCCAAAGGCGCGAAATGCGGCAATCCTTGGTGTAGCCGATTCCTCCCATGACCTGCAACGCCGAGTCGCACACCTCGAAGGCGGCGCGGCCGCAGTAATACTTCGCAACGGCGGAATCAATCTGCACAGACTCCCCGTTGTCGATCTTCCACGCCGTCTTGTATACCCAGTTGCGCATATTCTCGATCTTCATGTACATCTCGGTGATGTGCTGCTGGATCAGCTGGTTGCGCCCGATCGGCTTTCCGAACTGAACGCGCTGGGTGGCGTAGCGCACGGCGTCTTCGAAGGCGCATTCGGCGGCACCGAGGCTCTGCGCGCAGGCAAGAAGGCGCTCGACTTCAAAGTTCACCATAGCCTGCATGAAGCCGTTGCCCTCGACGCCCACGAGCGCGCTTTCCTCAAGCTCGACGTCTTCCATGTGCAGCTCGCAGGTGTTTCCCATGTTCCACCCGATCTTCTCAAGGGGCTCGATGGAAATGCCCTTGGTCAGATTGCCTTCTTCGTCGCGCAACGGAACCCACCACATGGAAAACTTGGTGCGATTCGCCTTATCCTCGGGGTCGTCCTCGGCATTGCGCGCAACGCACAGCATGTATTTCGAATTGACGGCGTTGGTCATAAACGACTTGTTGCCGTTGAGATACACCTTGCCGTCGCGGCGCCGATACGTGCTTGCCAAAGACGAGCTGTCGGAGCCTGCGCCGGGCTCGGTGAAGCCGAGAACGAATCCGGGATTGCCGGCCATGACCTCGGCGAAGCACTGCTCTTGCTGCTCGGGAGTGCCGTATTCGGTCATGTCCTTCAGCGCGCACAGGTTGCCGTACACATAAATCGGGGCTCCGTTTTTGCAAATGCGCTCGGAGACCAGCATGAGCGTCTGCACGTCGACCGGAGTGCCGCCGAATCTCTCGTCGACTCCAAGCATCTGAAAGCCGTTCTCGAGCAGCGCGTCGGTAAACTCCTTCGGCCACTCGTGCTTTTCGTCGCACTCCTTGAAATACTGCTCCGTGCCGTATCGCTCCATGAGCTCGTCGACGCTTTCAAGCAAAAGCTCCTGCTCTTCGGTCAATTTGAAATCCATCGGAATCCTTTCGTCGAATCGACTTCACCGGTCGTATCCGTAATCAAGCAAATATCGTGCCGACTGCGCGCCGATGGCGGCGCACAACCTAGCGAGCTTCCTCGAAAATCTTCTCGACATGCGCATCGAAGTATTCGACCAGCCGCGACAACCTGACTTTTCCCGCATCGTCGCGTCCCAAATCGTCGATAAAGACCACGTAGCGGGGCTTCTTGTAGCTGGCGATATAGCGCTTGCACGAATCCTGCACTTCATCCTGCGTCAGCACCGCGCCCGCCCTCGGTTGGACCACGGCGGCCACCGCTTCGCCCATGACCGGGTCGTCCGTGCCGAAGACGACGCAATCCGCCACGTTCGGATTGCGCAGGATGGCGGTCTGGACTTCGTTGATAAACACGTTTTCGCCGCCCGACTTGATCATGTCCTTCTTGCGCGACTTCAAGTAGTAGTAGCCCCGGGCGTCCTGCGTCATGATGTCTCCGGTGCGCAGCCATCCATCGCGCGTAAAAGCCGCATGCGTAAGTTCGTCTTGGCCGTAATAGCCGAGCATGCGGGCGGGCGTCTTCACGATGGCTTCGCCGGGCTCGCCGACGGAGACATCGCATCCGTCCTCGTCGACAAGGCGTATTTGCAGCGTTTCCATCGGCTTGCCGATGCTGTCCAGCTGAGGGGCTCGATCCGCAAGCATCTTGCGCGTGATGCGCATCGTCGTCCCGACGCCGCTTTCGCTTTGCCCCCATCCGTAATTGACCTCGGCGTTCGGAAAAACGTCGTAGATTCCTTCGATGATTTCAGGGGTCATGCCCCCCGCCGCGCTTTGCACGATGCGGACGGACGACACGTCGTACGAGCCGATTCCCTCGCATCGGACAAGGCGCGTATAGGTCGTCGGTGGAAGGAGGATCATATGGGTCACGCCATACTCTTCGATTCGGCGCAGAACCGTATTCGGGTCGAATCGGCCGCATATGACCAATGTCGCCCCGACCGATAGCGCCGACAGAAACCAGCTATGACCGCCGTGGTGTTCAAGGGGGCATTGAATCAGCACCACCGGATGATCGATCTCGTTCATCAGATTCGACGCCGCAACCGCCCGCACCTCGACCAAATCGGCTTCATGCGAGCGGCATGCCCCTTTCGGAAGGCCCGTGCTGCCGCCCGTGAATTGGATGCGCGAGACGCCTCCTCTCCTATACACCTCGACCTCGGGCTCGCACGCCCTTTCCGCCAGGTCGATGAGGCGCGGCGCAAACGGCGTCTCTGCACCCACCGCCATCAGGCCGACCCCCGCGTCGAAATCGCGCAGAACGGCTTCGACCTTGCTCGTGAAGCTTTTATCGAACACAAGAAGCGACGCATCGACCGCGTTCGTCAAAAAGGCGATTTCTCTTGAAATCAGTCGGTAATTCAGGGGCACCGCTACGGCGCCTATGCGCTGAATCGCCAAATACACGGCAACCAATTCGATGCCGTTCGGCATCAGATACGCCACCTTATCCCCCGCGCATACCCCACGGTCTCGAAACGCCCGGGCGATCTTCGACGCCAGCACGTCAAGCTCTTCGTACGTCACTTCGACCGAACCGCACGCCGCCGCACGGCGGTTCGGATGCAACCGCGCCTGTTCGAGAAAAGGTTCGATGACGTTGCGATATTCCTTCATGGGAAAGCCCCTATTTCGCGAATTTCGCCATGGTGGCGGCATACGCCCTCGTCGTCGTGCAGAACGGGGATGCCGTCTGCTCCATATCGAGGGCAACTTGAAGATTTGTATCCGACAGCGCGTTGACCATGCCTTTTGCAACCTGAATCGACGCATCGGGCATCTGCGCGAGACGTTTCGCCATGCCGTAGGAAACGTCCTCGAGCGCAGAAGACGGGCAGACCCGATTGGCGATGCCAAGGTCGAACAGCTCTTTGCCGCTTATGCGCTCGCCAAGAAAGAGAATCTCTTTGGCGCGCTGCTGCCCCACCAGTTCGGGAAGGAACTTGACCACTCCCATTTCGGGCGCGATGCCGATCTGGCAAAACGCGGGAACGATAGCGGCTTCTTCGGCGATACAGACCAAATCGCTCGCCAGGATGAGCGCGAAGCCTCCGCCGACCGCATAGCCGTCCACCATGGCAACCACAGGCTTGGATATGCGGCGCATCGCATTCAGGGCGCGGCAGTATTTTCGATAGGTTTTGCGAGCATGCTCGGGCGTGTTCTCTTCGGGAGAGCCCTGGCTCAAATCGCCCCCGCTCGTAAAGCAATCTCCCGCCCCTCGCAAAACGACGGCTCGAATGCCCTCGTCTTCGTCCGCCTCGTGCAAGCAGGCGCCAAGCAGGTCCATCATGCGGGCGTTGATCGCATTCTTCTTTTTCGGCTGATTCAGGTAGATGACGGCGACGCCGTCTCCGATCTTTTCCATATACACCGCATCGTGATCCGCAGACACACTATGCTCCTTTCAAACGACGCCAAAACGGATGAAGGTCGCAAGACGGCCCGACGGCGGTCGATTCCGATTCGCCGTCGGACGCTCCTGCAGAATCGGGCGTTTGCCGGTTAAACCGCGCAACCCGCCACATAGCCCGCTTTCGTCGCATCGGCTATGCGATGGGGCTCGTTCGCATCGCCCACCAGATAAACTTCCTTCACGACGCCTTCGATCGAATCGGCGAGCTCGTGGTTCGGTTTGAACCCAAGCGTCACGCCGACGGTTTTCGCAGGAACGAACACCTCGGTCTTGTTTCCCTCTTTGTCGCTTTTGATCCCCTTGACGCCGTCTTCGGTGATTTCGGTCACCTTGGTCAGCGGGTACAGGGAGATGTTTTCCGCCTTCTTGAATGCATTGGTAAGACCGAAACGCTCGGAGGGGCTGACGTCGTAGCCGATGCGTTTGCCCTCTTCGATGATGGAGGCGTTGCGATTCGTCTCCATGCACAGATGGCCGAATTCGCATCCGGGCAGACCGCCGCCGATAATTGCGACGTTTTTGCTGATAGGCCAGTTCAAAGCGCTCGTCGCCCAACGCGCGAAGCTCGGCGTGTAGTAGAACTTCAGCACCGTGGTGGCACCCCACCACATGAAATTGTTGAAGGCGCCCTTCGCTTTGGGCTTCTGACCGTTGAGCATCTCGAGAAACGCATGCGACTGAATGACGTTTTTGCCGTCGGCGCCGGGAACGTCCAGGCCGAGCACGTCGCCGCCCACGGCGACGATCACGGCATCGGGCTTGGCAGCCTTGACCACGTTCGCATCCACAGGGGTCTTCAAGTGCACCTTGATGGCAGGATGCGTCTCCACCAGATGATTCATGTAGGTAAGATAGCGCTCGTGATAGGGGCTGAAAATCGCGCTCATCTTCACACAGCCGCCGAGACGAGGACCGGCCTCGTACAGATCGACATCATGGCCGCGCTCGCTTGCCGCCACGGCGGCATTGATGCCCGCAGGACCCGACCCGACCACCATGACCTTTTTCTTGACCTCGGCCGCAGGATACGGCGCATGATCGAGCTCTTCGCCGAAACGGGGGTTCACGCCGCAATAGCACAACGGCTTACCGCCGCTGACCACGTCGTCTATGCAGCGGCAGCACACGATGCACTTGCGCATATCGGCAGTGCGGTCTTCCATCACCTTACGCGGAAGGGCGGGGTCGGCAATGCTGTAGCGCAAGCCTGCAATCACGTCGAGCTTTCCGTCCTTGAGGTTTTGCTCCATCACCGTCGGATCGGTGTTGCGATATCCCTGAGCGACGGGCTTCGTGGCGACCGTCTTGATTTTCTGGGAAATCCACGTCCAGTGGCCGTCTTCGATTCCCTTCACCGTCAACGGCACGCTCGTCTCATGCCAGCCGACGGCAAGATCGTGCAAATCGCAGCCCGCCTCTTCCAGCATGGGAACGATCCTGAGCGACTCCTCGATAGTCAGGCCTTCGCCCGCAGGGCTCTTGATGAAGTCGACCGGGCTCCAGCGAACGACGATCGGATAATCGGGACCGACCACTTCTCGCACGCCCTGCAAAACCTCGACCGTCAAACGCATGCGGTTTTCCAGGCTGCCGCCGTAGCGGTCGGTGCGATTGTTCGTGGCGCGCGATATGAAACGGCTCAGAATGCCGCCGACGCCGGCCATGACTTCGATCGCGTCGAAGCCTGCATCTTTGCATACGCGAGCCGCGTTGAAGTAACACTGCTTGAATTCCTCGATCTGATTGAGCGTCATGGCTTTGAACCCGCCCATGAATTTGAGGATGGCGATGTCGGACGGACCGTAGGGACTTTCCTTCTCATCGGCCGCAGGCTTGAAATCATGCACGAAATAAGGCTGCGCGCAGATAAGGCCGCCGTGCTTATGGACGGGTTCGACCATGAATTCCTTAAGATTGGGAATGCACTCGTCGCCGTAGCACGAAGGCAGAGGATGCACGCCTTCCTCGGTATTGCGCTTCCAAGGGCAGATGGTCTGGATGATCATGGCCGTCTGCCCTTCGGCGCGTTCTTCCAGATAGCTCGCCAGGCGAGGCGTCGCCTTCCCGTTGTCGGAATAGCCATGCCCCGGCGACATAGACGTGGTGATCATCCGGTTCTTCAGCGTGACGCCGTTCACCTTCAAAGGCGAACCAAGAATGGGGTATTCCCTGCTCATGTAAACTTTCCTTCTTTCTTCGACAACATGACCCGCGCAATATCGGCCGCCATGCGCGCAAACGCGCGAAAACATGGATGGCGGCCCGGCATCGGGGCAGCACGGCGCATACGCCCATGCGGCCCCGCATGAAAGCTTCGTTATTTCTTCCAGATGGACTGGGCTTTTTTGATGGTGAAAGGAATCATCGCGGCGGCGATGGCGTAAAGCGCGATGACGATGACGAAGCACAGGTCGTACGAGCCCGTTGTGTCGTAGATCGTGCCGTAGACGACGAACGACACGGCCGTCGCCACGAAGATGCCCGTCGAAACCCAGGAATAGATTTGCGAGTAATTGCGCGAACCGAACGCCGCACGGGCGAGCATGGGGGCGATAACGGTCAAGCCGGCATAGCCGAAACCGAAGACCACCATTCCCGCGTAGAAAACGGCGACGTTGGTGCCGGAAAGCCAAGCGAGGGCGATTCCCAGCGCGCCGCCCACGGTAGCGATGAGACCCGTCCATTGAATGCCGATCTTGTCGTTAAGAGCGCCCAGCAGCAACTTGCCCACGATGCCGCCCACCATGATGATGGACACGGCCATGGCGCCGACTTCGGCACCGAGCGCGCCATGCGCGCAGAAGGCGGGAATCTGCTGGAAAAACGCCGCGCACATCACGAAGATGCAGGCGACCAGAATAAGCGTATACAGGGCGGGAGATTTGCGCGCCTGCTCCATCGTGGCGCCCTCTTCCTGCACGTCGGCCGCCTCCGATGCGTCGGTCGCGCTCCGGTTTTCATCGGCTCCGAACGGAAGCACGCCCATGACGGACGGACTCTTGCGCACGAACGCCACGGTCAGAAGCACCGACAAAACCGTGGTGGCAAGAGACAGAACCATGCGGGCGGTCTGCCAGTCGTATGCGTCAATCAGCGCCTGCCCCACGGGGCTTGCAACGGCCGCGAGCAAGCTCAGCGTCGCAGCCGAAACGGACACTGCGATGCCCGCCCCCTTCTTGAACCAAAGGTTGATCAGAACAGGCGCCGCAAGATACATGAAGAATGCAGCGGTCACGCCGAACACCACGCCGTAGAGATTCCACTGCCACAATTCGGTGGCATAGGCGCTTGCCAGCGAAGCAAGGCCGAAAACGAGGGATACGGCGGCCAGAATCCAACGCGGGTTGTATTTCTCCATGAGCTTTCCCGCGATGGGCGCGCACAACGCCGAAACAAGCGGCTGGATGGTGCGATACATCGTGGTATCGGTCTGGCTCCATCCGAACTGATCCATGACCGGAGCGACGAAAATGCCCGACGTATTGGCGATAATGCCCGTTGGAATGGAATAAAAGCCGATGCAGCCGATCAAAACGAGCCACGCCCATACAGATCCGCTCAGCTTTGCTGTAGACGACATTGCCCATCCTCTCTCTCGCGTCTTCTCTTTCCCCATGAAAAAGACCTCTGAAGACGGGAAAGCAAAAACCGTGCCGGGTTCCGTCGGGCGCATAAGAGCGCCGGCATGCGAGACAAGGGCCGGCGAAGAGATGACCCGCAAACTTTCGCGACGCCGCAGCAACCTTGAGCGCCGGCAGGTTTTTTGCTTCGGGTCGGGTAGGATCGAAACGCAAGGAAGGAAAACCATGGCCTGGAAGAAAAAACCGCGCTTTAAGGCCCCCGAGGGCGAATTCGAACGTCTGACGCAAGAAAACTCGATCGAAGTCGCTTTCGATGCACAGGCGACGCTTCCCCTCGATATCGGCATCGAGCTGCCCGACGGGCGCATGCAGCCAATCGTGAAGCGCGGGACGAAGATTCCCTTCCGCCGCAGCGAGATGTATTCGACGGCAGCCGCCTATCAAACATCGGTCGAAATGCACTTCCTGCTGGGAAACCGCCCCCTGGCAAAGGACAACATGACCATCGGACGCGTGCGTTTGCGTGATATACGCTGGTCAAACCAAGGGCTTCCCATGATCGACGCGCTTGTCGGCATGGACGACGGCGTGCTTTTCGTCGGATCGAACAACCTCGACCGAACGACGGACAAAGGAGCCGTTTCCGAAGCGCGCGAGCATATCGCAAAATGCGACATCGAAGCGCTGTCGGCCGATGCGAAAGCCCACGAAGACGCCGATGCCCGATGGCGGGCCTATATCGAAGAAAGCGACAGCGGACGCATCCTTATTTCCGAAACGGCAGACATCTACGCGGCGGCGAAAAAGAAAATGACCTTCGCCCAGAAGCGTTCGCATAATAAAATCGTGAATCGCCTTTGCAAGACGCTCAACTCCCCGATCGGAAAGCTCGACGACGAAGCCATCGATCGCTTCCGCGCCGATATGGCAACGCTGAAAGATTCGCTGCCCCGCCTGAAATCTCTGCAGGCCCAGGTAATGGGCTGGTACCGATAACACTCAACCCATATCGCAGCAAGAAGGGGCGAGCCTCTCTCAAGCAGGCTCGCCCCTTCTTTCGCAAACGCCGCGCACGAATCGCGCAACGAAGCATCGGGCCTGCCGCCGCTTCGGCCCCCCAGTCCGAAAGCAGCCGTAAAAACCGCACGTTCGCGCACATGAAAGGGGCCGCCTCTTGCGAAGCGGCCCCTTGCCGGATCGAGTTTGCAGCCTCGACCGGACGGCATCTTCCCCCGGACTTCGGGTTATTTGGCCCAGAGCTTGCGGCCGAGAGGAACGATGCTCAAAGACAGCACGATGATGACGGCGTAGAAGACGATCATCATGACCATGGCCGCCTGATAGCCTCCGGTGATATCGAACAGGGTCGCATAGATCAAGGCCGAGAAGCCCGAGAACACGTTAAGGCCGGTAGCGACGATGGCGAAGATGTTCGCGTAGTCTTTCTGGCCGAATGCCTGACGGCACGTCATAGGCGGAACGATATTCAGGGCGGCATAGCCGAAGCCGAAGAAGGCAACGCCCAGATAGAACATCATCACGGAACCGCCGCTCACCATGATGACGGCGGCACCCGCAAGGCCAAGCACGCCGGCGGTGATGCCGGAGACCTTGGCGCCGAAGTGGTCGGCGATCCAGCCCAGGCCGAATTTGCCCGCGATGGATGCATACATGGCGATCGAAACCGCCATGGCGCCGATAGCGGCAGCCTCCGCGCCGAAGGCGGCATTGACGTTGGCGTAGCGCGCAACCTGCTGGATGAAGGACGCCGAGATGACGAACAGGCCCGCCATCAGGATCAGACCCCACAGAGCGGGGCTTTTCATGGCCTGCTTCTGCATGCAGCCATCCTCGGGACCGACTTCCCACTTGGAAGCGGCCTTGGCCTTGGCCTCGGTCTTTTCGCCATAGCCCCAAGGCAGAACGCCCATCTTCTCAGGAGACTCGCGCAGCAGCGCCGCCGTCTCAAAGTCAAGCCGCTCCGACGCAGCCTCCATCTTCTCCCGCAGCTGCCTGACGATGTCCT
>USEZ01000036.1 GCA_900553775.1 uncultured Slackia sp.
GAAGCAGGCCTCGAGCCCCTTGCGAACCTCATCATGGCGCAGGCCGAAAGCCCGAAGGGCGCGCTCGGCGAAGCCGCACGGTTCGCCAATGCCGAAGGCGGCTACCCCGATGCCGAATCGGCCCTGCAAGGCGCCCGCGACATCGTGGCCGAAGCGATCGCCGACGATGCCGAACATACCGCCGCCCTGCGCGCTTTCACGCATAAAACCGCGCAATTCGAAGCCGTAGCGGCCGATGCCGCCGAAAAAACGGCCTACGAGACCTATTACGATTTCTCCGAGCCGGCGCGTCGCATTCCCAACCACCGCGTGCTGGCCATCGACCGCGGCGAGAAGGAAGGCAAGCTGCGCGTGCGCGTGCGCACCGACGCCGATGCCGCGATCGATACGCTCGGCAGACGCGTCGTACGCCGTCGCGGCCCCTTCGCCGACGACCTGGATGCCGCAATCGCCGACGGATACAAACGCCTGATGGCCCCCGCGCTCGAACGCGAACTGCGCAGCGAGCTGACTGGACGGGCCCAGACCGACGCCATCGCCGTTTTCGCGAAAAACACCGAAAGCCTCCTTTCGCAACGGCCCGTGAAAGGAGCGCGCATCATCGCCCTCGACCCCGGCTATCGCACGGGCTGCAAGATGGCGGTGCTCGACGAATTCGGCAGGCTGCTCGACCACGGCACGGTCCGCCGCGACGTCGAAGGCACGAAACGCACGCTCGAGCGCATGGTGAAACGCCACGGCATCAACACCATCGTCATCGGCAACGGCACCGCCAGCCGCGAAACCGAAGAGGTCGTAGCGCAATTCATCGCGGAGTCGTCGGCCGATTTGCGCTACGCCATCGTCAACGAGGCGGGCGCTTCGGTGTATTCGGCCTCGAAGCTCGCAAGCGAAGAATACCCCGAGCTCGACGTCACCACGCGCGGCGCCATGAGCCTGGGCCGCCGCCTGCAAGACCCGCTTGCCGAGCTGGTGAAGATTCCCGTGCAATCGATCGGCGTAGGGCAGTATCAGCACGACCTCGACCAAGCCGAATTGGGCCGTGCGCTGGCGGACGTGGTGGAACGCACGGTCAACCGCGTGGGCGTGAACCTCAATACCGCAAGCGCCAGCCTTCTGGGATACGTGTCGGGCATCACGCCGACTCTCGCCCGAAACATCGTGGCCTATCGCGAAGAACACGGCGCTTTCACCGATCGCAGGCAGCTGAAGAAGGTGCCGCGGCTCGGCCCGAAGGCGTACCTGAACTGCGCGGGCTTCCTGCGTATCGCCGACGGAGACAACCCGCTCGACGCGACGGGCGTCCATCCCGAAAGCTACGCGATCGCCGAAGCGCTGCTCAAACGGGCGGGCGTGAAGCCAGACGATTTGAGCCGCGGAGGCATCCCCGACATCAAGACGCGCATCGGGAGCACCGCCGCGCTTGCCGCCGAGCTCGGCTGCGGCGAGCCTACCTTGCGCGACATCGTGGCCGAACTCGAAAAACCCGGTCGCGACCCCCGCGAAGACGCACCCGAAGCGGTGTTCAGCACCTCGGTGCGCGACCTGGACGACCTCGCATGCGGCATGGAGCTTTCAGGCACCGTGCGCAACGTGGTCGATTTCGGCGCGTTCGTGGACATCGGCGTGAAGCAGGACGGCCTGGTGCATATCTCCAAGCTGGCCGACCGATTCGTCAAGCACCCGAGCGACATCGTCGCCGTAGGCGACACCGTAACCGTATGGGTCGAAAAGATCGATAAAGAACGCGGCAAGATATCGCTTTCCATGGTGAAGCCCCGTTAGGATGCCTGGAAACGCAACGCACGAAGAACCATCGCAAAGGAGAAACGCCATGTTCGAACGGCTCGTCGGGCATTTCGTGAAAAACGCCGACGATACGGAAAACCCCTCGGTGCGCACCGCCTACGGCACGTTCGCGAGCATCGTCTGCATCCTGTGCAACATCGTCCTCTGCTCGGCGAAAGGCCTCATCGGCGCCGCCGCGGGGTCGGTCGCCATCGTGGCCGACGCGCTCAACAACCTTTCCGACGCATCGAGCAACATCATCAGCCTGCTCGGCTTCAAGCTGGCAAGCAGGCCGCCCGACGCCAAGCACCCGTACGGCCACGGCCGCTTCGAATACCTGTCGGGACTGGCCGTCGCCGTGCTCATCTTGGTCATCGGCGTCGAGCTGGTGCGCTCGTCGATCGATAAGATCATCCACCCCGAGCCCGTCGAGTTCGGCATCGCGCTCGTTATCGTGCTCGTGCTGTCCATCGTCGTGAAACTGTGGATGGCCGCATTCAACAAAAGCCTGGGAACGCGCATCGATTCCACCACGCTTCTGGCCACCGCCGCCGATTCGCGCAACGACGTGATCGCCACCTCCGCCGTGCTCGCCTGCACCCTGATCGGGCAGTTCGGCGGCGTGAATCTGGACGGATGGGCGGGCCTGGCCGTGGGCGCATTCATCGTTTACAGCGGCATCGACCTGGTGCGCGAGACGATCGATCCCCTTCTGGGCAAAGCGCCCGACCCCGAATTCGTCAAGCATATCTACGACAAGATCACGAGCTATCCCGGCGTTTTGGATACCCACGATCTGATCGTGCACGATTACGGCCCGGGACGCCGATTCGCAAGCGCCCATGTGGAAATGGCCGCCGAGATGGACCCGCTCAAAAGCCACGATGTGATCGACAACATCGAAGAGGCCTTCCGAACGCAGGAAAACCTGCTGCTGGTACTGCACTACGACCCCATCGTGACATCCGATGACGCCGTAGGCGACCTGCGCCGATGGATTTCCGAGAACATCCGTCGCATCGACGCGCGCCTGACCATCCACGACCTGCGCATCGTCCCCGGCCCCACGCACACCAACGTGATATTCGACGTGCTGCGTCCCGCAGACCTCGCGCTTTCCGACGAGGAGCTGTGCGAGCGCATATCGGCGATCGTCGAAGAGCGCCGAGCCGACGCGATCTGCAAGATCACCGTGGACGACAGCTACGCCTCGCCGAAATAGCGCACAACCTCAGGGTCCCGGGGCCGTACGCCCCGCACACGATGCCGCCTCGGGGATACGCGCGGCATCGCATCCTCGACGATGCTGCGCGATCAGCCCCGGGCGCGGGCGAGATACCACGCGACCGTCGAACGCAGACCCTCGCGAAATGCGGTCGTCGGACGCCATCCCAGCTCGGCGGCCGCTTTTTTGCAATCCATCGCATAGCGCCGGTCGTGGCCCAAACGGTCGGCGACATGCTCGAACCCGAGCGAAAGACGGCCCGCCGACGCGGTGCGCAGCTCGTCTTGCAGCACAAGGAGCAGCGAGCCGTTCGAAACGGGGCATGCGCCTCCCAGGTTATAGGCCTCGCCTGGCCGCCCCTTGCGCGCGGCCGCTAAGATGCCGCGGCAGCAATCGTCCACATACAGCCAATCGCGCACGTTGCGCCCGCTGCCGTAAAGCGGCAGCGGCTTTCCCGCAAGCGCGCAGGAGATGGCTTTCGGGATCAGCTTCTCGGCATGCTGGCGCGGGCCGTAATTGTTCGAACAGCGCACGATAATCGCAGGAAGCCCGTAAGTTTCCCCGTAAGCGCGCACGAACATCTCGGCCGCGGCCTTCGATGCGGCATACGGAGAGCGCGGGCGAAGCGGAGCGTCCTCGCGAAAAGCGTCGGAGGACCCCGTCGCATCGGCGGGCTCGAAGGGAAGATCCCCATACACCTCGTCGGTCGACACGTGGACGAACAGGCGCCCCTCGCCGCCCTCGTCGCATGCCCATGCGCCGCGCGCGGCCTCGAGAAGCGTCGCCGTGCCTCCCACGTTCACATCTTGGAACAGCGTCGGATCGGCGATCGAGCGGTCGACGTGCGACTCGGCCGCGAAATGAACCACGACATCGGGGCGATAGCGGGCGAATGCGGCGCGCATCGCATCGGCATCGCGCACATCGGCACGCACGAACGCATAACGGCCGTCGTCTTCGACGTCCGTCGGGTTGCACGGGGCGGCCGCATACGTCAATGCATCGACGTTCGCCACGAATGCGTCGGAGCGCTCCCTCAAAAGCATCCGAACGAAATGCGACCCGATGAACCCCGCACCGCCCGTTACCAAGAATGTCCGCACGAAACCACCTGTCGTCTTCCCCGCTCGCCGAAACGCTCCGAGCGCCGACGCATTCCGCAAGCAAAGACGGCGGGCGGCGGCGCGGCTTTCACGGAGGTATACAATACAGCAATCCCACCGAATGGAGGACCCCATGCCGACAACCCCCTTCCCCCGCACCGCCCGCTGCTCGGGAGCCCATGCCGCAACGGCCGTGCTGCTTTCGTGCGCCTGCGCGTTTTCGGGATTCGGCCTTCCGACGCAAGTCGCCTACGCCGACGACGGACAGCCCGCTCGAAACCAGGCGGCCTCCGATATCGCATCGATATCGACGCCCGACGACGCACGAACCGACGGACTGCTCGTTTTCGCCCGTCCCGATGGCGCCATCGAAACGCTCGGAAGAAACGACGGCGCGGCCGATGCCCTTTCGCGCGAGCTTGACGCCGCCGGATTGAGCGAGAAATCCCGCTTCGAAGCGTCGGACGGAACCATAGGCGCGACCGTGCAGCCCGCCGAAGGACAAAGCCTCGACGAGGCGATCCGCGCGGCTGCGGCGGTCGAGGGCGTCGCCGCCGTGCAGCCCAACTACGTCTACGACCTCATTGACGCATCGCCCGAACCTGCAGATTCGAACGCCTTTGCCGCGAACGGCGAAGAAGCCGTTTCCCCGCTCGCACGCATCGTCGTCGACGACCCCTTCGCGCACATTTCCGACCCCTTCGAGCGCAACAACCAATACTGGCTCTACACCGCGCGCTTCAACGAAGCCTGGAACAAGACGGCGACCGAAGGAAACGTGGTCATCGCGGTGCTCGACACGGGCGTCATGGCCGACCACCGCGACCTCGGCGGCAACGTGCTTACCCGCTATGCCTGGGATTCCTACGAAAACGCCCCCTTGTACGAATCGGGACGAAAGCCCTTCAACGGAACCCATGGCACCCTGGTTGCCGGGGCGGCCGCCGCGGTGGCGAACAACGGTTTCGGCATGGCGGGCGCATCGCTGAACGCCTCGGTGCTTCCCGTCAAAGTCTGCGACGATTCCGCCAAGCCGAAAATCACCTCGGCATCGTTGATAGCGGCTTACGAGTATCTGTTCGATTTGATCGACACGCACGGCGTCGGTGTACGCGTCGTGAACATGAGCCTGGGATCGTACAGCGAGTCGATGCGCGATTCGGGGCTGGAAGAATGCATCGAGCGCGCGAGAAACGACTACGGCATCGTCACCGTATGCGCGGGCGGCAACGGCAATCAGGTCGACGCGCCCAACACAGGCCGCCTCTACCCCGCCGATTTCGAAGCATGCGTCTCGGTCACCGCGCTCGAAGCGGACGGTACCAACGTGGTCTGGTCGGACTATAACGAATACAAAGACATCGGAGCGCCCGGCAAGGCCGTCACGACGCCGTTGGCAAGCGCTTCAGGCGACACCGAAGCATTCACCTCGGCATCGGGAAGCTCCCTTGCCGCGCCGATCGTCTCGTCGGCATTCGCCCTCATGTTTGCGGCGGAGCCGGACGCGCGCGTCGACGAGACGATCGAGGCGCTTTATGCGTCGGCCCGCCCGATCGTCGACCCCGAACACGACCGAACCCAGACCAGCGGAAGCCATGGCGCGCTCGACGCCGCCGGAGCGCTCGACCACCTTGAAGCGCACCACAGCCCCTTCGCCGACGTAACGGCGAGCGATTGGTTCTTCGAGGCGACGAACTACGCGAGCGAACACGGCATCATGAACGGTCACGACGGCGTATTCGAGCCCGAAGAAAGCCTCACGCGCGCCCAGGCCGCGCAGGTGCTCTACAACTACCTCGGCAACGGCGCGATTGCGCAACCTGTGCAGCTTTCCGACGTCGACCAGGGACAATGGTACGCAAAAGCCGTGAATTGGGCCGTCGAGGCCGATGTCATGGAAGGGCTTTCGGGCACGGGAACGTTCGGCGTCGATGAGGCCCTTTCGCGCGAACAGCTCGCCCTTGTGATGGCGCGCATCGCGCATGCCGACACCGCCTCCGCGAACCGAGACGCCTTCGACGCCCTGCCCGACCGCGGCGAGACGAGCCCCTGGGCCGTCGATGCCGTGATCTGGGCGACCGACGCAGGCGTCATCAACGGCAAAGTCACGCCTTCCGCGACGCTTCTTGCGCCGAAGGAAAGCATCACGCGCGCCCAAATGGCCCAGGTGATGATGAACTCGCTCGAAAACGGGCTCATCTGACGCCGTGAAACGCAAAGCGCGCCCGGTCTATAATCCCCATGGATCGGCCCGCCGCATGCCGCACACGACCGGCGCGCATGACGCTTCGCGGCACACGTCGGCAACCCGCAAGACGCATCAGCCCGCCACCAGCATAAGGACGAATCCATGCAAGCAGAATCCTCCGCAGCGAAAACAAGACCCATCGCGTCCAACGAGACGGCAGCCGAGCATGCCCTGTCCCGCGATTCCTTCGGCATCAGCGTGGTCGTGCCCGTCCATAACTCGATGCCCCACCTTGTCGCCTGCATCGATTCCATCCTGGCCCAAAGCGTTCCGGTAGCGGAAATCATCTGCGTCGACGACGGGTCGACCGACGAATCGGCCGCCTATCTCGACGAAATGGCGCGTCTGCATCCCCGGCTGTCGGTAATCCATCAGCCGTGCGCCGGCGTAAGCGCCGCACGCAATCGCGGCATGATGCAGGCGCGCGCCAGCCACGTCCTGTTCGTCGATGCCGACGACTTCATCGCCTGCGACCTCACAGAAAAGGCGATGGCCGCGGCGACGAGGCACCATGCCCAGATAACCGTGTTCGGATTCGACGAATACTACGGCGAGTCCGACGTATACGTCCCGCGCGAGGTGTGTCCCGACGAAAGCCTGTATGCCCGGACGTTTTCGCTCGCCGACATGAAGCTTCCTTCCACGTACCTGATCACGCCCAACGTTTGGCGCATCCTGTTCGACCGCGCGTTTCTGCAGGAATGCGGGCTTTCTTTCCACGAAGACCTGCACACTTCGGAAGACCTCGCATTCATTTACGAGGCGCTGTTCTTGGTCAAACGCATCGCGCTGATCGAAGAGCGGCTGTATCACTACCGCCGCGACGGAGGAGAAACCCTGACGCGCAAGACCCGCGGCTGCGCCGGCATCGATGCGCTCGAGCACGTCAGATCGTTCGCCGCCCGCCACGGCGTGCTCGAACGCAACATGTTCCATTTCTGCAATATCGTGCTCGATGTGGCCGAATACGCCACGTCTACGGCCTACGACCTCGAAGAGTTCTCGCTTTTGCACCGCTCCTTCAACGACCGCCTGCTCGGCATCGTCCAGAAAAACGAAGCGCTTATCCACGAGCGCTATCGTCCCTTCTACGACAACGTCCTGAAAGGCGAAAGGCCTTACCTGTTCTTCCTCTACCGCCGCGAGCGAAAACTCCTCGAACAGGAACGCACGCGCAGCGAAGGCCATGCGCTCGAGGCCCGCAAGATCGAGCAATGGGCGCGCACGCGCATCGACGACCTGGAGCAAGCGCTTTCCGAAAGCCGCGAGCAAACGCGCCGCGCGCAAGAGGAAATCGCAAACGTACGCGCTTCGAAGAGTTACCGCATCGGCAACTTCTTCATGCGCGGGCCGGCCGCCGTCAAGCGCGCCCTGCGCTCGAAATCCGAAAAGTCCGAAAGGTAGACCGTGTTCGCAAGAATCCTCATCATCGCCGCGCACACGCCCGACGAAACCGACTGGCATGCAAGACTCGCCCGCGCATGCGCCGCCCGCGGCCACGCCGTACGGATATGGTGCCCGCCCGACGATCAGGCGGACAACGCTTTTTTCGCCGTGCGGCGGGCTTTCCGTCCTACGCTTGCGCTTTGGACCGCCGAAGCATGGAAGAGCCATTCGGAAAAACTCGCCGCTCAGGTTGCCGACGCATGCGCAAGCGGCATCGTGGCGCTGAGGCCGACAAGCCATGCGCTCGAGGCGCAATCCGCCGACTTCGTCCTCGCAGTCGGCGATGCCTGCTTGCATGCGCTGGAAGAGGCGGCCCGAACGAGCGGCCGTCGTGCGCCTTTCGTCATGGGCATGCCCGCGGCAATCGACGCCGAATACATGCAGGCCACGTTGTCCGACCCGAACGCGCAGCGCGATGCCGTGTCCTTCGACCAGGCCCGCACGCCTGAACGAGAAGCCGCGGCGGCCGCATTGCGCGATGCCGCCTGCGCCCTTGAAACGGTGGCGTTTCATCCGAGTTGGCCCGAGAACTTCGAACGCATGCACCCGGGCGCCAATCGGACATACCGCCGCCGCACGACGGCGTTTTTCGCGGGACTGCCGGGAAACGACGCGCCGACGGAAGCCGACATCGCTTTGCGCGTGGCCGAAGGAGCCTGCGTCGTCATCGCGCATGACGACGGCGAAAGCCGCGAAGGCGATGCGCCGTTTCGCGCAGCCGTCTGCGAAGGAATCGACGGCCTCATACGCACCATAGCGTCGCTCGCCTGCGATGATGAACAAGCGCAGAACCTTCGCGAACGCCAGCATGCGGCGCTCGCGAGCATGCCCGCTCTCGAAGACGTCGTCGACGAAACGCTCGCCGCCCTCGACCGGGAATGCGCGACGCGAAACGGCGCACCATGCCGCCCCGACGTGCTTTCCCAAGAGCAGCCCGCGATGAAGGTGGTCATGTACGGGTGGTTCGGCGCGCGCAACTTCGGCGACGACCTGCTGCTCGCCTCCACGGCAACGCGCATCGAGCAACGCTACCCCCAGGCGTTTTTCTGCGTTATCGGCGCCAATGCCTCCGTCATCGAAAACGAATACGGCTACCAGGCCGCAACGCCCGACCGCAAATACGAAGTGCGCGCGTTTCTCGACCAGGCCGCGGCCATGGTGCTCTGCGGCGGGCTGCTCTTCGACGACCCGCTCGCGCAAACCGCAGGCGAAATGGAATTCTGCCTCGACCCGTGGATCGAGCCCACGGGCCAGGCCGCCGTCTGCCTGCTCGCACGCAGTCTGGGCGTTCCATCGGTCTACCTCGGATTCGGAGCCGGGCCCATCGACAACCGCCCGACGCGCATCGCGGTGAATCTGATCGCGCGCTCGGAAGCGCGATTCCTGCCGCGCGACGAACATACGAAAGACCTCCTCGAAGCCTGCGGGGTGAAAAGCGATCGAATCGCCGTGCGCGCCGACTTGATCTTGGGCGCCCGCGACTACGTCATCGAACGCGCCGCGCAGGCCCCGAACGACGCAGGCGGGGATTTCTTCACGGTTTCGCTGCGTCGATGGCATCGCAACCCCGCCGACTTCGCTCAGCAAATCGCCCACGCGCTCGACGCCGTCACGCAGGAAACGGGACTTGTCGCACTCATGCTGCCGTTCGACCAAGACGACGTGGAACTGCATAGAAACGTGGTGGAGCACATGGAGCATCCGGAATCGGCGCGCCTTATCGAAACGCGCCCCGAAGAAGCCGAGCTGCTCTCGCTTATCGCCCGGTCGCGATTCGCCTTCGCCATGCGCCTGCATTGCTCGATCCTGCACCATATATTGGATAAGCCGGCCGTAGGCCTGAACTACAACGACAAGATCGAAGCGCATTTCCGCCGATTCGGACAGGCGGACATGCTGCTCGAGCTGTGCGCATCGAGTTCCGAGATGACGCGCCTCATGGAAAAGGCGGCTTCGTGGAACGAAGAAGACCGAAACAGGCTCGCACACGACAGACGCGACGCCGACCGACTTGTCGCCGAAGCGTTCGACGAACTGTTCGCCGCCATCGAGCATCCCCTCGCCCGCCCCGACGGCGACCCGGTGTTTTTCCCGCGCCGCGTTTCGAACGTCGAATGCCTGCTGCGGGAAGAGCTCGCGCACGCCGCACGCCGCGCCGAAGAAGCAGCCGCGCGCATCGAGCTTCTCGAAAGCGAAAACGCCGCTTTGCGCGACGAAGCGGCGGCGCTGCGGACGTCGAGAAGCTATCGGCTCGGAAACGCCTTCATGCGCATCCCGCATGCCGTAGCCGCCCGCCTGGGCAAACGCTGATTTCATAGTCCGCCGAACGGCGAACGGCAAGGCAAGCCTTCCGTTCGCCGTTTTTCCATCCGCCCGCCAAGCCGCGCCGCTTCGAAGCGAACCGCCTGCCGCCCACCGCATCGACGCATCGCCTTTCGCCGTATATCGGCAAGCGGAACGCAGCCTGCGCCGTTCGTCGAATCGAACAGACCGGGCACGCGGGCGATCGCACGGTGCAAGCCCCCCGAAGCAGCCGCAAGCTCGCATCGCGGCACGCCTCACCCGCGTCCCTTTCGTGCAAAATCGCCATTATCTGCATGAACAACGCTTTCTGACGTAAAATATATATTTTGGAATCAACCCATTTCTACCCGTTCACGAGAAAGCGCTTCCATGCCTGCATTTGTTACCAAGCTTCTGACCTTCGGCAATGACAAATTCCTCAAGCCTTATCTCGGGCTCGTCGATGCCATCAACGCCGCCGAACCGGGTCTTCAGGAAAAAACCGACGTCGAACTGCGATCGATGGCCGACGCCCTGCGCGAACGCGCCGTGGCGGGCGAAGCGCAGAAAAACCTGCTCGTGGAGTCGTTCTCGCTCATCCGCGAAGCAAGCCGTCGCACCACGGGGTTGCGCCACTACGACGTGCAGCTGATCGGCGGATTGGCGCTCAACGACGGCTGCATCGCCGAAATGAAAACGGGCGAAGGAAAAACGCTCGTGTCCACCGCCGCGTGCTTTCTCAACGCGCTCGACGGCAGCAACACGCACGTCGTCACCGTGAACGATTATCTCGCCAAACGCGATGCCGAATATACGGGACGCATCTATCGCTTCCTCGGCATGGAGACGGGCGTCATCCTGAACGAGATGATGCCCGCCCATCGTCGCAAAGCCTACGCAGCCGATGTCACCTACGGCACCAATTCCGAATTCGGATTCGACTACCTGCGCGACAACATGGTCTCTTCCGCCGAAGACCGCGTGCAGCGCGGCCATGCGTTCGCCGTAGTCGACGAGGTGGACTCCATCCTGATCGATGAAGCCCGCACGCCGCTGATCATCAGCGGCCTGGGCGCGGCGGCAGCCGACGACTATCTGCGTTTCGCCAAGGTAATGCCCCTGCTCAAGGCAGATGAAGACTACATCTACGACGAGAAGAAGCGCACGATCTATGCCACCGAACGCGGCCTTGACAAGGTTGAAAACGCGCTCGGATTCGAGGTGTACGCCGACATTTCGGGACGTCTTGCCAACCATCTCAAGCAGGCCCTCAAGGCCCAGTTCACCATGAAGCGCGACGTCGACTACGTGGTGGCCGGCGGCGAAGTGAAAATCGTCGACGAATTCACCGGCCGCATCATGGAAGGCCGCCGCTGGTCGGAAGGCCTGCATCAGGCCGTCGAGGCCAAAGAAGGCGTGGAAATCAAGCCCGAATCGCAAACGCTCGCCACGATCACGCTGCAGAACTACTTCCGCCTTTACAAGAAGCTTTCGGGCATGACCGGCACCGCGCTTACCGAAGACAGCGAATTCAGGCATATCTACAACCTGCCCGTCATTCCCATCCCCACGAACAAGCCCGTCATCCGCAAAGACCAAGACGATTTCATCTTCCGAACCGAAAAGGCGAAATTCGCCGCCGTGGCGAACGAGGTCGCGCGTCGCCACGCCAAAGGCCAGCCCGTGCTGGTGGGCACCACCTCGATCGACGCCTCGGAGCGTCTGAGCGCCATTCTGGACGACCGCGGCATCGAGCACGAGGTTCTCAACGCGAAAAACCCCGAACGCGAGGCGCACATCGTCGCGCAGGCGGGCCGCGTCGGCGCGGTGACGATCGCCACCAACATGGCGGGCCGCGGAACCGATATCCTGCTGGGCGGATCGGAAGACCTGCTCAAGCGCGAATGGCTGGAAAAGCTGGGCGCCGACCTTGAAAACCCCCTCGATTGGCAGGTGCAATCGGCCCAGCAATATGCCGACCACACCCTGAAAAGCGAGGGATACGCCGTACGAGTGCTCGGCGGCCTCTACGTCATCGGCACCGAGCGCCATGAATCGCGCCGCATCGACAACCAGCTGCGCGGCCGTTCGGGCCGCCAGGGCGATCCGGGCGAATCGCGCTTCTTCCTTTCGCTCGAAGACAACCTGCTGCGCCGCTTCGGAGGCGATCGCCTGAAAACGGTGTCCGCCCTGATGGAAAAGCAGGGCTCCGACGAAGTTCCCCTGCAGGATTCCCTGGTCACCAAAGTCATCGACACCGCTCAGCATCAGGTGGAATCGATTCACTTCGATTCGCGCAAGCAGGTGCTGCAATACGACGACGTCATGAATTTACAGCGTAAAGCGATTTATAAAGAACGCAACGCGATTCTCGACGGCAAGGATGTATGCGACCTTCTGCCCGACATCATGGAAACGGTGCTCGAACGCGCCGTGGAGCCCACATGTCCGGCAGCGCTGCCGATCGACGACTGGGATATCGCAGGCCTGAACGCCTGGACGGCCGACATCACGGGCCGCGACGGCTACGACATCGCCGAAAGCATAGGCCAAGACCCCGAAAACGACGAAGTCTACGAGGCGCTCGAAAAACTGTTCTCGTCTATCATGCGGGATAAACGCGAAGCGCTCGGCGAAGAGAAATTCCGCTCGCTGTGCAATCTGGTCATGCTGCACATCATCGATGTGAGCTGGGTGGCCCATCTGCAAGAGATGGATTACCTGAAAGCGGGCATCGGCCTGCGCTCGTACGGCCACCGCGACCCGCTTGTCGAATATAAAGACGAGGCGCACGCGGCTTTCGCCGAGCTGACCGCAGCCATCTACGAAGACCTGTTGCGCACCGTGCTTCGCCTGCCCACCGACACCGACGAGGCCGACATGACCATCGCCGAAGAAAACAATCCGTTCAACCCCGACCGCATGGTATACAGCAGCGGCGAGGCCCCCGCGGTGCTGGACAAAGACGCCGATATCGATACCCATAATCCGTTCGGCAGAGCGTAGGCGGTTTCAAAGACGCCTCGCGCCGACAATGCGACCGAAGAAAGCCGCCTGCAGCGTCGGTGCCGCAGGCGGCTTTCTTTCCCTCATTTCTTTTCCTCGGAAGAATGCGAAACACCCCTAGCCTGCATGCCGCGCAATCCCATTCAGCGACTGGCGGACGCCGGTTCTCGGCCCAAACGAACAGCCGAAGCCGCCACGCAGAACCACATCTGCACGGGAAGCGCCGCCATGATGGGCAGCATGTAGCGCAGATAACCGTTCACGG
Source organism: uncultured Slackia sp. (assembly GCA_900553775.1). Taxonomy (GTDB): domain Bacteria; phylum Actinomycetota; class Coriobacteriia; order Coriobacteriales; family Eggerthellaceae; genus Slackia. Next base: position 13,365 of record USEZ01000036.1, read on the forward strand.
GCGAAACGCAGCAGATAAGCAGCAAGATCAGGCTCGGAGCCAAGGCGAACAGGGTTTTCCAGCGCATCGTGCGAATGGTGTATCCCACCGCTGAGAGCAACAGCCATGCATACAGACCGCAATGCCCGGTCAGTCCGAGCAAAGGCACGTTTTGCCACCAATTGCACCATGCGATGAGCGCGCCGCGTACGTCTTCCGCAAAAACGTACGATACATCGAAATCGTCTTCGATTCCGGGAATGGAGCCGTAGTTGTACAGGCGATAATCCCAGGTATTGTGGGTCCAGCTTTCATCGGCATAGAAATAGCCGTAGCATCCGTTCAAAAACGCATCGGCATAAATCCCCGGATGGCGTGCGCCCATCTGCGCCCATGCGGCGAAATAGGCGCCGAGAGCCTCGTCGTCGCCCGTGTACGTCGCCTTCACCGCATCGCTGCGCGACCCGTAATACAATTCGGAAAGCGCATCGTAATCGAGCACGGCATCGATCGCAGAGCGCTGTGCAGCAGACACCTCGTCGGGCGCCTCTTTCACATAACGTGCAGTCTGCTGGAACAAGGCCCCCAGCGCCTCCTGCTTGCCGCTCGGAACAACGCCCAGCGCAGGATAAACGAAGCGAGATACGGCCATGAAAACCATCAAGGGGACAAGACAGACGCAAACGGTTCGCACCCGCATCCCACGTGGCATCGACGCGACAAGAAGCGGCGCGGTCAACGCAACGACGTATGCCCCGTTATGACGCGAAAGACACAGCGCGACACCCGCTGCCGCCACCACGGCGAAACTGCGAACGTCAAGAACCTCCTCGCGGCG